>JALDXR010000135.1:0-8138 GCA_032154865.1 Nocardioidaceae bacterium | reverse complement strand
CGGCCCGGGCCAGTACGGTCCCGGTCATGACCTCGGATGAGTTCGTACCAGTCGGCTTCGATCCGCCTACCTCACTCGCCACCGACCAGTTCCGCCTCGAACCGCTGGGACCGCAGCACAATCAGGCGGACCATGGCGCCTGGATGTCGAGCATCGAGCACATCCGCTCCACCCCCGGCTATCACGACGGCAACTGGCCACCACCTCGTGGCATGACGCTCGAGGAGAACCTCAACGACCTTCGCCGCCATGCCGACGACTTCACGCGACGCGCCGGTTTCACCTTCACGGTCCTCGACCCAGGCGACAACGACGTCATCGGTTGCGTCTACCTCTATCCCTCGGCCTCCGACGAGTGGGACGTCACGGTGCGGTCCTGGGTGCGGGCCGACAGATCAAACCTCGACGTACCACTCGCCGACGCCGTCGCACGCTGGCTCGCCACCGACTGGCCCTGGAAGCGCGTCGACCGCAAGGGTCGCTGATACGTGACAGTGGGCTCAAGCAGTCAGCCGACCCGAAGGATCACGCTCCCGTCCGGGATCTGGCTTCGGTCATCTGTCATACCCGACTGGCGCGAGTTCGGACATATGTTGATAGACGTCGCTAGAGGTATCGGTAAGCATGCTTGGACATGCTTGCGAGAAATGTGAGGAGTGAGGCCGGCTCCGCAGCGGGATTGAACTAGATCAGATCGCGTGCCCCGCGCACGAAATCTCGATGTCTGAGGTGGGTGGACCAAGATCATGAACCACGTGCAGAAGCAAGGGCTGAGCCGGCGTCGACTGCTGGGCGGGGTGGCTGCCACCGCCGTCGCGGCGAGGCTGTCATCGAGCGGCGCGTCTGCCGCTGTCGTGCAGGCCCCGCCCGATCTCGCCCGCTGGCAGATGCGAGCCGCGCACGTGAGAATCACCCGGGATGACTGGGGGATCCCGCATGTGGTGGGCAAGACCGATGCCGACGCGGTGTTCGGGATGATCTACGCCCAGGCCGAGGACGACTTCAACCGCGTCGAGAGGAACTATCTGGTCAGCCTCGGCCGTCTCGCCGAGGCCGAGGGTGAGAGTGCGATTTGGCAGGATCTCCGCCAGCGGCTGTTCATCGATCCCGAGGTGCTGCAGCAGGAGCTGTACGCGAGTAGCCCGGCCTGGTTGCGCATGCTGATGGACGCGTGGGCGGACGGGCTGAACTTCTATCTCGCGACGCACCCTGAGGTGCAGCCACGCGTGATCACGCGGTTCGAGCCGTGGATGGCCCTGAGCTTCACCGAGGGCAGCATCGGCGGCGACATCGAGCGGGTTTCGCTCACCCAGCTCAGGGCCTTCTACGACAACGACCCGGTGGCGCGGCCGATGCGGAGCACGAGCCCGCGTTGCTCGAGCCCACGGGATCCAACGGCATCGCGATCGCGCCGAGCCACACGCAGGACGGCAATGCGCTGCTGCTGATCAACCCCCACACCAGCTTCTACTTCCGCCATGAAGCGCATGTGACGAGCCGCGAAGGGCTCAACGCCTATGGCGCGACCACCTGGGGACAGTTCTTCATCTACCAGGGCTTCAACCCGAACGCGGGCTGGATGCACACATCGGCTCCCGTCGACAACGTCGACGAGTTCGCCGAGACGATCGAGACCGGAGCGGATGGCCGCTTCGTCTACCGGTACGGCGACGAGCTACGGCCGGTGACGTCGAAGACGATTGCCCTGTCCTATCGCACCGAAGACGGTGGTCAGGCCCAGCGCAGCTTCACCACCTTCGCCACCCACCACGGTCCGATCGTGCGCGAGATCGACGGCAGGTGGATCGCGTTCGCTCTGATGAACAAACCCATCGAGGCGCTGCAGCAAAGCTTCCTGCGCACCAAGGCACGAGACTATGCGCACTACATCGAGGTCGCAGGCCTGAAGGCCAACAGCTCGAACAACACGCTGTTCGCCGACTCGAAGGGCAACATCGCCTTCCTGTTGCCGCAGTTCATGCCGATCCGCGACGATCGTTTCGACTATCGCCAGCCCGTCGACGGCAGCGACCCGACGACGGACTGGCAGGGGCTGCACAGCCTCGAGAGCATGCCGCAGGTCGTGAATCCGCAGAACGGCTGGACGTTCAACACCAACAACTGGCCCTGGACTGCCGCCGGCGCGGACAGCCCCAACGCCGCCAACTATCCGCGTTACTTCAACACGGGCAGTGAGAACGAACGCGGTCGGCATGCCATCCAACTGATGACCGCGCGCGACGACTTCACCCTGCAGACGCTGCGCGATGCCGCCTTCGACTCCTACCTCGGCGCCTTCGCCCAGTTCCTGCCACTGCTGGTCGCGGCGTGGGACAGGCTGCCCGACGGCGACCCGCAAAAGGCGAGACTCGCCGACCCGATCAGCCTGCTACGCAGCTGGGACTACCGCTGGAGCGCGGATTCGACGGCGACGTCGCTGGCGGTGTTCTGGGGCGCCGGGCCCCGCACCACCGATGAGCAGCGACTCGCGTCGCTCGACGCGGCGGTGGCGCAGCTGACCCAAGACTTCGGCAGCTGGCAGGTGCCGTGGAGCGAGATCAACCGCTTCCAGCGCAACGACGGCGCGATCGTCCAGACGTTCGACGACGCCAAGCCGAGCACCCCGGTGCCTTTCACCGCCGGCACCTGGGGCTCGCTCGCCTCGTACCCCGGAGGGCGTCGGCCGGGAACGAAGCGCTTCTACGCCACCAGCGGCAACACGTTCGTGGCGACCGTGGAGTTCGGCCCGAAGTTGCGCGCCTGGGCCGTGCGAGAGGGAGGCAACAGCGGGGACCCCGACTCGCCACACTTCGCAGACCAGGCCGAACGGTACGCCAGCGGCAACCTCCGGCAGGTCTACTTCGACCCCGGCGACCTCAAGGGCCATATCGAGCGAAGCTACAAGCCAGGCAAATAGTCAGCCCTAACGCGTACGCCTCAGCCAGGGACTCCCAGGTTGCGAGGCGGGTTACAGCCGATGGCAGGCGACCTGGAGATGTCCGGTCGGTGACTCCCACGGAAGCCTTCGGTGGCGGTTACGCCGACTCGACGCTCGGAGTTGTCTCTAACGTGCGACGATTCCGGTCATGAGCATTAAAGCCGTGTTCGTCAACGCGAGGCAGCAGCGAGAGGTCGCTGCGGGCGAAGCTGTCTTCTCGGAGGGCGACGCAGGGAGAGAGATGTTCGGGCTGATCGAGGGCACGATCGAGCTCCGTAAGGGCGATCGGACAGTCAGGAGGCTCGAGGCCGGTGACACATTCGGCGAGATGGCGATCGTGAGCGACGTCCCGCGCAGCCTCACTGCCATCGCGACCGAGCCGGCTCGCCTCGCCGTGATCAATGACCGGGAATTCCTCTTCCTGGTGCATGAGACCCCGATGTTCGCAATCCAGGTGATGCGCTCCATGGCCGAGCTCATTCGTGAGCACGACGCCCCCTCGTAGCGTCGCTGCCGCTTCGTCGGGGGTCGCGCCTTAGAAGTCGGGAACGCCCATGGTGAGCGGGATGGTTGCCACGACTCGGCCGTCGCCGGCGACGAGTGCGCCGCCGACGAGTGCGGCTCGCTCGTGCATGGCGGTGATGCCGGTGCCGGGCACCCAGGCGCCGGTCATCTCGCCGTCGTCCACCACTTCGATGGTGAGTGCATCGCGGCTCGCGCTGAGGGTCAGTACGGCCGAGGTTGCCTCGGCGTGCCGGACGACATTGGTGAGAGCCTCGAGGCCGATCCGGTAGGCCGCCAGCTCGACTGCGGCGCCGAGGTGGGGAAGGTCACCGGACGAGACCGTCACCGGCACCGGCAGATGTGACGCGTGCTGGCGAAGCGCCGCGACCAGGCCCAGCTCGTCCAGCGCGGGCGGCCGGAGACCGTCGACGAGCCGGCGGATCTCGCTGATCGCGTGCTCGGACGACGTCCGCACGGATGCCAGCTGCTCGTCGGCGGCGGCCGGGTCGGTGAAAAGCAGGTTCCGCGCCGCGTCCGCCGCATAGGCCACGCCGGTGAGGGTGGGCCCCAGGCCGTCATGAAGGTCGCGACGCAGCCGTCGCCGCTCGTCCTCGATGCCAGCGATGGCGGCCTCGCGGGAGGCGCGAAGCCGCACCGTCTGAGCCAGCAACGGGGCGACGACGCGTAGCACCTGTTCGTCGGCGGCGCTGAGCCGCAGATCGCCCGCCCGCAGCCCGACGATGAGTTCGCCAACACCGTCCGCGCCGAGCCGAAGCGGGAGGCGTCGGGTGTGGGTGACCGGCGTCCCCGCCGTGGCCAGTGTCTTCCCATCGGACCGGAGTGACGCGTACGGAAGCACGAGCGCCTCGCGTACCGCGTCCAAGGCAAGCGCCGGATCGTCACTGACCGAGTCCGCGACGCGGGTAGCCGCGCGCATCGGGTCGGGTCGATTGCCGAAGAGCAGCTGGTCGACCACACCGCGGAGCAGGACCCGGAGCGGGTGGACTCCGGCCGCACAGACGACACCGATCAGCGCGAACGTCGCCGGCGCGAGGGAGGCCGCCCCGAGGAGGGTGAGCAGTGCCCACAGTCCGACGAACCCCGCGATATAGGCCGTCACGACGACAACGGCCACAACGGCGCTGACCAGAAGTGCTCGGACGTCCACGAGGTTGGGACGGAACAGACCAACCAGGAGCGCCGCCAGCAGCGCGAGTACGAGGACGCCAAGGATGGCCGGGTGCACGTCGCGGGCGGGGTCGGCCTCGGCGAAGACAACCACGGCGGTGATGGCCGCTAGCGGCACCGCCGCAGCCACCATCCAGAGCAACACTTCACGCTCGCGGTCAGATCCGACTTCGAGGCGCCACCAGCACAAGGCGATCAGCCCCAGGCCGAGGACGAACAGCAACGTGGCCTCATCCACGTCGGCCCAGCCCCTGTTCCCGCGCGCGGACGATCGCCTCCGACCTGTCGGTGACCTGCAGCTTGCTGAAGATCGACGAGATGTGGTTGGCCACGGTCTTGGGTGCCAGGCCGAGGCGTTCGGCGATGGCCTGGTTGCGCAGCCCGCCGGCGATGAGATCCAGGATCTCGCGCTCCCGGTCGGTCAGTTGCGGGAACGGCCCGGCGCCACCTTCGGCGAAATGCTGCAGCATCCGGGCTGCCACACCCGGCCCGAAGATGGCTTCCCCGGCGACCACGCCACGCAGGGCGCGCTCAAGCTCCTCCTGTCCGGCCCCCTTGAGCAAGTAGCCCTGTGCGCCGGCACGCATCGCGGCAAGGACGGTCTCATCGTCGTCGAGCATCGTGAGCATGACCACGGCTGTGTCCGGGGCGGCGATCCGGATCCGCCGGGTCGCCTCGACCCCGTCGGTGCCGGGCATCCGGATATCCATCAGCACGACATCGGGACGAGTCAGCTGGACCTCGCGTACGACGGACTCGCCATCGGCCGCCTCACCCACGACGTCGAAACCGGTCAGCGAGCCGAGCAAGGCGCGCAGGCCCGCGACGACGACGGGGTGGTCGTCGGCGAGGACCACCCGGATGACGGGTTCGGCCACCACATCATTGTCCCGCAGCAGCGGCGCGTACGCCTGGGTGCAGGCACCTAGGCCGACCGGGACGAACTCACGCCCAGCTAGGCGCGTACGCCGTTCCAGCGGCGACGTACGACGGTGAGGCTGGACTCACCCGGAAGGAGTCCACCATGAACCGACTAGGCAGCTGGTTCCTCGGCGTCGGCGGCATCTTGTTCATCGCCGGAGTCGCTCTCCACCCGCATCAGCATGTCGAAGGCGGCACCCTCGAGGAGCAGTTCCACGCCATGTTCAGCGACTCACGCTGGTACCCCGCACACGTTCTGCTGCTCGCCGGCCTGGCCCTGATCGCCGCCGCGCTCGTCGGGCTCGCCCGCAAGGTGCCGACCGGGCTGCCCCGGCGCACGACGCGGTTCGCAGCGGCTGCCGCGGTCGTGGGAACCGCCGCGATGGTGTTGCACCTGTTCGCGAAACTCGACGACGCCAACATCGTCGCCGGCGAGTCGACACCCCTGCTCTTCACCCATGCCGGAGTCGAGACCATCACCGTCCCACTCGTAGGCATCGCGTTCGCCATGCTCGCCTTCGCCGGTGGCCGGAGCCGGGCGCTCGGCAACCCGGCCATCGGAACGCTCGGAGTGGTCGGTGGGCTTGGCTATGCGCTGGCCGGGGCGACGGCTCCGTTCGCCGAGACCTTCACGCCGCTCTTCGACCTGGTCGGCTTGGTCGGCCTCTGGGCGGCGATCGTCGGCGGAATGCAGATCGTCCACGGGCGCGACGAAAACGCGCTCCAAGAGGTGGCGAGGTGAGGCCTCAGAGCGCGACGATGGCCGACGTGTCGCTGTCTCGGCGCAACAAGGTCGGCCTGACCCTCGCCTTCCTGCTCGGCCTGATCGGCCTCCCGATGTTTCTGCGCGGTGCACCGGACCCGGGAGAGATCGGGCCCCCCATGGCCGTCCTCATCACCGAGTCGATCTGCGGCCTGGTCACCGTGGTGGCCGTGACCTTCGGCTGGCGACGCCGGAATGCCCGAGCGATCCGCCTGGCCGCCGGCGCCCAGATCGTCTCGATACTCACCGCCGTACCCGCGCTCTTCCTGGACCGACCCGCCCTCAACAAGCTGCTCCTCGCCGTGCTGCTCGGCGTGACACTCACAGCGGTCGTGCTGATGCTCACCCCGTCCCGCCAGGATCCCGCCACGTAGGCGGAGCGGATTCGGCACCGAACTCCGCACCGTCCGGATCGACCTCGTCCCGACGGCTGGCGGCTGACGTACTGCTGGCGTCGATGCCATGCTGCGAGCCGAGGAAGGGGTGGTGGCGGTGAGCGGTCTGCGGGACGACGCGACTGAGCTGCTGCAGCGGCTGGTGCGGGTGGACACCTCGAACCCGCCGGGGCGTGAGACTGCGGCGGCGCTGGTGCTCCGCGACTATCTCGAGGCCCACGGGGTCGAGTGCGAACTGGTGGCCCGCGACCCCGAGCGTGCCAACCTGATCGCCCGTCTCCCGGGTGACGGCCTGGGGCCTTCGCTGGCGTTGCTGGGACACCTCGACGTGGTACCGGCCGATGCCACCGGCTGGACCCGGCCGCCGTTCTCGGGCCACCTTGACGCCGACGGCTTCGTGTGGGGTCGGGGCACGGCGGACATGAAGAACGAGCTGGCCACTCGGGCGGTGGTGATGGCGGCCCTGGCGCGGGAGGGATTTCGGCCCCACGGGGATCTGCTGCTGGTCGCGGCGGCCGACGAGGAGGACGGGACGAACGACGTCGGGGCCAGCTGGCTGGTCCGGGAGCGACCGGACCTACGCGTCGACTACGTGCTGAACGAAGGGGCCGCGGAACGGCTCGACCTGGCCGACGGGCGGCGGTTGGTCACGATCGCCGTCGGGGAGAAGTCGGCAGCCACCGTGCGGGTCACTGCACTCGGCACACCGGCGGCGACCACGATGGCCACCGTCGGCGAAGGTGCGGTCGTTCGGCTGGCCCGATTGATCGAGCGGCTCGACGGCTTCCGTGCGCCGGCCACGCTGGTGCCCGAGACCCGACGACTGATCGAGATGCTGACCGGCCCGCTACCCGACCACCCAGACCCGGATCAGCTGGACGCCGCGCTCGCCGACGTCGCCGCACTCCATCCCGCGATGACGGACCTGGTGCTGCCGCTGCTGGTCACCACGATCGCGCCGACCCGGCTACAGGGCTCGGACGCGCTCAACGTGATCCCCGCCCGGGCCAGCGTCGACTGCGACTGCCGCCTGCCGCCGGGAGCAACCGACGCAGACCTGCTCGCCACCATCGCCGACGCCATCGGCGACGACATCCCCCACGAGTTGCGGCTGACGTACGAGGTCACGGGCGGGACGACTTCGCCCGCGGACTCCCCGTTCATCGACGTGGTCGCCGACATCCTCGCCGACGTCGACCCCGAAGCCGTACTGGTGCCGACACTGCTCAACGGATTCACCGACTCGCACTACTTCCGATCCGCCTTCGGGTCCCAGGCGTACGGCTTTTGGCCGGTCCGGTACACGCCGTACGAAGTGGTCGCCAACGGTGTGCATGGCAACGACGAACGGATCCACGTCGACGACCTCGGCTACGCCGTCGAGTTCGAGCTCCGGCTGTGCCGCGAGCTGCTCGGCGCGCCACGGGAG
>JALDXR010000649.1:0-2502 GCA_032154865.1 Nocardioidaceae bacterium | reverse complement strand
GAGCCATCTGCCTCGGCCGCGGTGTGGGCCTCCTGGCGGTGGGACACCAACTACCACTGGGACGTCGTCAGGTCATCGGATGCGCACACAGGCCCACCGCATCGTCGACACCGACCCCAAGCGCGGCAACGTCGTCGTCCGCGTCACTGGCACCCGCCACGACGAGCCGACGTATCAGGTCCGCCAGTCCCTACCGATCACCCAGGCGGTCCCCGGTCATGATCACCACACCAACCGTGTCCGAAAAACCGGGCCAGGCTCCCACGGGCCTGTCCTGCGATCTGTACCCACTAATCGGCTCTCACAGCACCTGGACCGAGGTCTTGAGGGCGCCTCGGGCTGGTCGCCGTGCGGGCTCCTCAGACTGCGCAGGCCCTGTACCCGACCCCGACAAACCGGGGACCGGCGTGGTGCAGGCTGGATGAGGTCGATGGCGCGCTGGCGGACGGGGCTCCTGCTTGCGCACCGTCAAGTCAGCGGCGACGCGTCGCGCTGGGCCGCCTCCCATGGCGAATCGCCTCGCCGACTCGCTTGTCGATCGGGTGCCGGGCCGGACGGATCCGGACAGCTTTCGCGTCCGTGCGATCCCCGATCACCGCGTGGCCCGTACACCTCAGTACCAGATCTGACGACCCGGATCTGTAGCTCAGGGAGGACCCCATGAACCAACGACGTACCTCGATGATCGCTGTGCCCGCTGCGACCCTCGCCGTGGCGGCGGTCGTGGCGGCAACCGGTCCCGCGGCTGCTGGCGGCGCCGGGGCGTTTCACGTTGCGGGCAGCGCCGATCTTGCGGCGGTCCAGGACGAGTCGATCACGGTCGACGACCTCCGGCGGCTGGTCGCCGAGTTCGAGGCCACCGGTGAGGTCACCTTCGCGGGCGCTCGGAGACTGGAGATCTCCCTGATCTTCGTTGAGCACTCGATCAACCGGGGTACGCCGGCCAGTGCGATCAGCGCCCTGGAGCAGTTCAAGGCGACTGCGTCCGATCCACGCTACGTGCCCAGTGCGTCGGCCCGGGATCAGCTGATCGCCGCCGCCAACCAGCTCATCGCTCAGCTGAGCACCAGCTAGCGCCGCCGGGACGATTCATGTCCGTAACCCTCGAGGAGATACCGATGCGACGTCCCTGGACCTCGAAGATCACCCTTGTCGCAGCCGGCCTGACCCTGGCTGCACCGACCGCGCTGCTGTCGACCGGGTCGGCGACGGCAGAAGCACCGCCCGCTGCGCCGATCAACGTCGAGGTGACCGACGTGGGCTGGCAGCAGGTCACCCTGGAGTGGGACCACGGGTCGAGCCAGGTGCCGTGGATCTATCGCATCGACAACCTCACCAGCGGCGACGTGTGGGCGGTGAAAGGTAGCGCTACCAGCGCGAGAGTCACGCGCCTGGATCCGGGGCAGACCTATGTCCTGACGCTGAAGGCGGCCGATGTGTACGCCTCGTCCGACGTGGTCGAGGTGACAGTGACGACGGCCGCCATGCCGCACGTCGACCCACCGAGCGGCCTTGACGTGGTCGACGTGGCGTGGAACGGCGTCGACCTTGCGTGGCAGCCCAGCCCGGACGACGAGCTGGTGAGCTACGAGATCATCGACCGCGACCGCATCGCCGCGGTCGTTGACGCCAGCCGCACAACGGCCCATCTCAAGCTTCAGCCCGAACAGACCTATCAGTTCGCGGTACGGGCCGCCCGGGCGCAGATCGACGGCCAGCAGGTCCACTCCGTACTGACCGACAACGTCACCGTCACGACGCCGGAGCAGACCATCGAGTCGCCGAGGAACCTGCGGGCCGATCCCGACGGCGGCGGCGTCACCCTGACCTGGCAGCGGCCGGAGCACCTGGACTTTCCCACTGCCGAGGTCGAGTATCTGCTGTTCGACGGCAATGCGCTGGAGACCATCGTGATCGCCCGAGGACAACAGACCCTGCAACAGGTCATCCCCAGCATCACGCCGGGCGATCACGAGTACACCGTGCGGGTGCGCTATCGCTACGGAGCACCTCCGATGGGCTCTGCCGTGTCCCCGCCGAGCAGTCCGGTCCAGGTCACCCGCGCTCCCTCCACCGACACCTTATCGCCAGAACCTCCGGACCGCCTGCGCAACATCGTCGACTGCACGACGGGCGCGCAGGACTACGCGCTGGAGGGCGCCTCTGACGACACCTCGCCCTTGGAGAGCCTCCGGTATCAGGGAGTCCGGTTCGACTCGCGTACGAACAGCTTCTACGTGAACCCCGACGGCTTCGATGAACCACGCACCGGTTCGCTCGTCGGCACGCCGCTCGTCGGCCTCGACCACCGCTTCCGGATCCGCGCCGTCGACCAGGCCGGAAACCGCTCCGAGATCGTCGAGCTGCCATTGGGTCAGGAGGAGTTCATCGGCTGCTGACCGACGGCAGAGCCTGCTAGACCGACTGGTCGACGCGCACCGGCCCGGTCATGTCGGACGGACTGACTCGCCGACCTCGGGAGACATGCTGATCCTCGACACT
>JALDXR010000648.1:0-2503 GCA_032154865.1 Nocardioidaceae bacterium | reverse complement strand
TGCGAACAGGTCCGCGAGCGGGCCGCCGAGGACGTTGCCGTCCAGCCGCCGGGCCTCGATGCTGTCGCCGGTGTTCACGATCCTTCTCCCATCCCGCCGTATCTTTCGGTCTTGATCCGATCCGCGGCGTGACCGAGCGCAAGGAGGTCGCGAGACACCGCCTCCACGAACGGAGTGGAGCCACAGATCATGATGGCCGGGCCCTGATCCGGTGGAACGACGTGCTGAGCGAGCTTCTCCTGGTCGATCCGTCCCCGCAGTCCGCTCCAGTCGCCGGGCGCCTCCCGCGTGTAAGTCAGCACCACCCCGACGCCGGGCCGCGGCCGTAACTCGTCCGGTCCGATGACGTCAGCCGGCGTCCGCACCGAATACATCAGCCCGACCGGAACGCTGCTGCCGGTCGTACGATGGTGCGCAAGCATCGCGACGAACGGCACGACTCCCGAGCCGCCGGCAACCAACTGCACTGACGTGTCGGAGTGCTCCGGCCACACGAAGAAGCCGCCGATCGGCCCGCGCACCTCGAGCAGGTCGCCGGAGCGCAGCTCGTCGGTCAGGTACGGCGAGACCTCCCCGTCGTCCAGTCGCTCCACGACGAGATCCACCTCGGGTTCCGACGGCGCCGACGCGATCGAGTAGCTGCGCTGGGCGGTGTAGCCGTCGGGGGCCGTGAGCCGTACGTCGACATGCTGGCCGGCGACGTGGCCGGGCCAGTCCGGCAGGCGCATTCGGATCCGGCGCGCCGTGGGCGTCTCCCACGTCGTCGCCAGCACCTCCGCGCGCCGCCAGGTCAGTCGCCGGCGTACCGCTGTTCTTTCCACGGGTCCCCGTAGTTGTGATAGCCGAAGTTCTCCCAGAACCCGGGCTCGTCGAACAGGTTCAATGTCAGTCCCCGCACCCACTTCGCGGACTTCCAGAAGTACAGATGCGGGACGAGCAACCGCGCTGGGCCACCGTGTTCGGCTGCCAGCGGCTCGCCGTCGTAGGTGTCCACGATCCACGCCTGGTTGTCGAGGACGTCGGCCAAGGGGAGGTTCGTCGTGTAACCGCCGTCGCTGAACGCCAGAACGTACTCGGCCGCGGTCTCGACGTTGTCGAGCAGCGTATCCACGGACACGCCCTCCCACCGGGTGTCGAACTTCGACCAGCTCGTGACGCAGTGGATGTCGACCGTGATCGGCTCCCGCGGCAGTTGCCGGAACTCCTCCCAGGTCCATCGCTGCACCCCGTCGACCTGACCCTGGATGCTGAAGTCCCAGTCGTCCTGCTTGGTGTACGGCACCGGGCCGGCCGACAGGACCGGGAAGTCGTCGCCCACGTCGTGCTGGCCGGGTGGCAGCCGACCAGGCGGTCCGCTGCGGCGTCGGCCCTCGAACCCACGTGACACGAAGGACATGCGCATCTCCCTCCGCCAGGACCGCACCCCAACGGTATCTCCACCGTGGGCGACCCGTCTCGATCTGGCTGAACCCCGGACCGTCAGGTGGCGTAATGCAAAGGTGGAGTCTCAGGTCCAAAGTCACTCGAGGGAGGCGACGATGGCGGGGATTGACGATGCGCGCGGTTGAGCGGTCACGGGTGGAGCCGAACCGGTTCGCCCGGGAGCTGTTCGGAGGACTGCCGAAGCGGTACGACGTCCTGGAAGAGGTGCTGTCCTTCGGCCAGAACCGTCGATGGCGTACGGCGATGGTCGATGCCGTCGCCGCGTCCGAGCCGGGCAGAGTGCTAGACGTGGCGACCGGGACCGCCGGTGTCGCCCTCATGCTGGCCGATCGGACGACAGCAGATGTCGTCGGCGTCGATCTCACCGAGGAGATGCTGCGACAGGGCCGGCGTCGGGTCGCCGACCGTGGGCTCGACGATCGGATCACGCTGACGGCCGGCCGCGCCGAGGACCTGCCCTTCGAGGACGAGTCGTTCGACGCCCTGACGTTCACCTATCTGCTCCGCTATGTCACCGATCCGGCTGCCACGCTCACCGAGTTGGCCCGGGTGGTCCGACCGGGAGGCGTCATCGCCAGCCTCGAGTTCGGCGTGCCGAGCTCGGCCTTCTGGCGTACCGCCTGGCGGCTCTACACCCGGCTCGTTCTGCCGACCGCCGGACTCGTCTCTGGTGGGCGAGCCTGGGCACGGGTGGGCTGGTTCCTCGGGCCGTCCATCGAGCAGCACTACCGCTGCTATCCCGTCTCGACGCACGTCGCCAGCTGGCAGGCGGCCGGGCTGAACGAGGTGCGGGTCAAGCCGATGAGCCTGGGTGGCGGCCTGGTGATGTGGGGACGGAAGCGCCATGGCTGAGCCGGCCGCACCGGCCTTCTACGCTCGGCAGGGTACGGCCGCGTCGGACTGGTGGACGCTCTTGCACCCGCCGTACACGGTCTGGCACCTGAGCTACGTGGTCCTCGGCGCCGCGATCGCACCCACTCGCGACTGGACGGCTCTCGGGTTCAGCGTCCTCGCGTTCTTCCTGGCCGTCGGCCTCGCGGCGCACGCGCTCGACGAGCTG
>JALDXR010000647.1:0-2506 GCA_032154865.1 Nocardioidaceae bacterium | reverse complement strand
CGCGGGGACACCAACGGCAGGTTCGATGTGTTCGTGCGGGACCGCCAGACCGGGACGACGAGGCGGGTCAGCGTGCGCTCCAACGGCGACCAGGGCAACCGCGCCAGTGGGTGGCCCGCGATCTCCGCGGACGGACGGTACGTCGTCTTCCAATCGGTCGCCTCGAACCTGGTCCGCGGCGACAGGAACGACATGTACGACCTGTTCGCCCGCGGCCCGCTCCACTAGCAGGTCGTCATGGGACTCGTCCCGTCAGCCTGCCGCCGGGCCCCAATCGATGAACCGTGGCTTGAACGACGATGTGAGTAGCCGCCGGCGAGGGCCCGCTGATCAGGGGCCTGCAGGTCGGTCAGGTAGCGAAGGCCGGTCCCGTTGGGTCGGACGGTCGCCAGGTTCGTCGGGTGGTCCGGATCATCGGCGTTGTCGCTCACCACGATCCGTGAACCGTCTGGTGCCCAGTCGTGCTTGAACGCGATCCCCCACAGCGTGGGAGTGACCTGCCTCGCGGTCCCGCCGTTGATGCTGATGGCGAACAGCGCGTTCAGGTCGTTCGCGGTGGTCGACAGGAACGTGACGGTCTGACCGTCGGGCGAGACTTCGGGGGTCGCAGAGCCGTCGGGACCGGTACCGATGCGGCGTTGATTCTCGCCGTTGAGATCCATGATCCAGACCGCATCGTCCTCGATGGCGGGGTTGAACCGCCCGAAGACCAGATGGTCGCCGTCGGGCGTGAACGCCGGATCGGTGTCGCATCCATCGGGCGGAGGCTGCGAGGGGATCACGCGTTGATCGGTCCCGTCCGCACGGATCAGGGCGATCGCGCACTAACGTTTCATGATTGCTTCCTCTCTACCTCCTCACTGATGAAGACCCTTGAGAGCGCTCTCGCAATGTCATTCGAGGCAGATTTTCGGGATGGACACAGTGCCTGACGATCTGTGGGTCGGCCTTGTCGTACTACTGCTTTCGATGCGAACGTTGGGCGCGCTGGACTTGAGAGCACGTTCCTGAGGGCGAGGGTGGAACCGATGAGTACCCGAGGAACCAACAACGCCGGGACTGGTGGGAGTGGCGACAGGCGGTGGGAGTACGGCCTTTGGGCGGTGCTCATCGGCGTCGGAGGTCTCGTCGTCGCCTTTGCGATCGTGGCATTGGCCTGGAGTGATCAGACCGGTGTCGCGGCCATCGGCGCGATCGCGGGTCCGATCGCTGCCATCGTGAGCGCCTACTTCGGAATTCAGTACAGCCAGAAGGCTGCTTCGGAAGCTGCGGATACAAAGAAGGAAGCCGAGAAGCAGGTCGAGCGGGCCGAGAACGACAAGGAAGCGGCCATCGAGTCCATTCGGAAGGGAGTCCTGCCCGCCCTCACGGAGGCGGCTCAGGCACAAGAGATGTCCTCCACCGAGGCGGAGGGATTCGCCGCGAAGGTCTGGGACGACGTCCGGGGCGGAGTACGGAACAGCTGATTCGGCGGCGGCCGGTGTCTACGGGGATCCAGAGCCGCGCCGTCCTGCTAGGTTCCAGGGCATGGCCCGCCGTGTCCTCGTGCGTCAACCGAGCCGCCGTCTCGCCGAGGGGCTGGTCACGCATATCGATCGGACACCCGTCGACGTCGACTTAGCGTTCACGCAGTGGAAGTCCTATGTCGCGGCCTTGCGCGCAGAGGGGTGGCAGCCCATCGAGGTTGAGCCGGCCGACGCCTGCCCCGATGTGGCGTTCGTCGAAGACACCGTCGTCGTGTACGGCGACCTTGCGGTCATTTCGCGGTCGGCAGCGGACCAGCGTAGGCGGGAAACTGCTGGCACCGAGGAAACACTGCGAGGGTTGGGATATCAGATCGAGCGGATCGAATCGCCCGGCACCCTCGACGGCGGCGACGTACTCAAGGACGACAACCGGGTCTGGGTGGGCATCAGTGGCCGCACCAACCGAGCCGGCGTCGATCAGCTGCAAGCTCACTTGGGCCCGCTCGGCGCCGATGTCGTCGGCGTACCTATAAGCAAGGTGCTGCATCTCAAGTCCGCGGTCACGGCACTGCCGGATGGCACCGTTACCGGCTATCCGCCGCTGGTCGACGATCCGTCGGTCTGGCCGTCGTTCCTTCCTGTCCCGGAGGAAGGCGGCTCGCACGTGGTGATCCTGGACCCGGAAACGGTGCTCATGGCGGCCAGCGCGCCGAGGAGCCGCGACCTGTTCGAGGCGCGCGGCCTGCGCACCGTGGTCGTCGATATCTCCGAGTACGAGAAGCTCGAGGGCTGCGTCACCTGTCTGTCGGTGCGGCTGCGCCGATCGCCTGCCTCGCATGAACTAGCCTCACAGCGTGGTTCTTGAAGACGTCGGGGCGGACAACTGGCGAGCCTGCACGGCACTGGAGGTGGAGCAGCCGCAGCTGCGCTTCGTTGCGCCGGTCGCTTACTACCTGTCGATGTGTGCCTATGGGGACAGCCCGTGGCGTCCGCTGGCCGTACGGGCCGATGGAGCCGTCGTGGGCTTCGTAATGTGGGGG
>JALDXR010000134.1:0-8165 GCA_032154865.1 Nocardioidaceae bacterium | reverse complement strand
CTCCTTCTGGGCGATGTACTCCTTGAAGATGTCGGTCTGCAGGGTGCCGTTGAGCCGACCGATGTCGGCGCCCTGACGCTCGGCGGCGACGAGGTACATGACGAAGATCGGCACCGCCGGACCCGAGATGGTCATCGAGGTCGTGACGTCGGCGAGGTCGATGCCGTCGAACAGCCGGTCCATGTCGGCCGCGGAGTCGATCGCCACGCCGCAGTGCCCGACCTCGCCGAGCGACTGCGGCTCGTCCGAGTCACGCCCCATCAGGGTCGGCATGTCGAACGCGACCGACAGCCCGCCGCCGCCGGATCGCAGGATCATCTTGTAGCGCTCGTTGGTCTGCTCGGCGTTGCCGAAGCCGGCGAACTGCCGGATGGTCCAGGTCCGGCCGCGGTAGCCGGTCGCGTAGAGCCCGCGCGTGTACGGGAACTCGCCGGGGTAGCCGATCCGGTCGAAGCCGGGGTATGCCGCCTCGTCGGCCGGACCGTACGCCGGCTCGACCTCCATCCCGGACAGGGTCGTGAAGTCGGCATCCCGGACCCGCGACGCCGCGTAGCGCCGCTGCCAACGCTCGCGCGCGCTCTCCTGCTCGGCCATGCTGGCTCCCACACTCCTTCAGTCGGTACCTACGAAAATAGTAGGACGTCCAACTATCTCGGCCAAGGTGGGCTCGCTCACCTGGCCCTTGAAACGTGCTCAGTCGAAGTCGCCGGCGGCCTTGCGCACGGGGCGCAGCACGTCGGTAAGCATCGCGAGCTGCCGCTCGTCGAGCGCGCCCAGGCCGAAGTCGGCCGCGACGAGGTCGGCGGTGGCGGTCACGGCGACGGCGCGGCCGCGGTCGGTCAGATGCGCGAGTACAGCCCGGCCGTCGTCTGGATGCGGCTCCCGCCGGACGTACCCGGACGCCTCGAGGCGCCGCATGATCGAGGTGATCGACGTCGGGTGCACCTGGAGCCGCTCGCCCATCTTGCCCAGCGGCAGGGCGCTGTGCCGGCTGAAATGGAGCAGGACGAGGGCTTCGTACCCCGCGAAGGACAGCCCGTGCGGCCGGAGGATCTCGTCCAGCTCGGCGATCACCAACTGCTGGACGCGCATCAGCGACGTCACGGCTCGCATCTGGGGCACCCCGTCCCAGCGCCGCTCCCATTGCCGGGCCGCTTCCTCGATCGGATCGAAAGGCAGCGGCGCACCTCGCGCCATGGCCCCACAGGCTAGCCGGGACCGCCCGCACCACTGACGGTAGGCAAATCGCGGAACACGCCGGCGTGTTTCGCAATTTGGCTACCGCCAGTGTGGGCGGGTCAGCGGGCCGCCTCGCGAAGCTCGGCTCCTCGAGCGCCGCGCACCGACGCCGTCGCCACCACCGCGGACACGGCAAGCAGCACGGCGGTCGTCGCTCCGACATAGCCGCCGAGGGCCACCGGGTCGATGCTGGCCGCGATCTCCGGGCTCCGGCTGTCCGCGGTCCCGAGCCGGATCTGGCCCAGGATGATGCGCTGCGCGACCACCCCGGCGATCACGCCCGCGACGGCGGCGGCGCCCAGGGTGATCGCCAGGTCGACCAGCCCGGCGCGTAGGACCGTACGCTTCGGCACGCCGACGACCCGAAGCGAGGCCGCGTCCCGACGGCGACCCGGCATGCCGACGACGAGGTGGGCGATCACGCCGGCCAGGGCGAGCAGCAGCAGGGCCGCGGCCACGACCACGTACAGCCGCATCGACAGCGCGTACGCGTCATGGCTGAGCGCGTCCCGCTCCGCAGCGAGACTCATCGGCGTGTCGACGTTGACCCCCGCCGTGGCGAGCGCGTCCACGATGTCGGCCGGCACGCCGTCGCGAGCGAGAACGTACGTCTGCGTGGAGCCGGGTACGACGTCGCTGAAGTCCTCTCTCGTGTACGCGTTCAGATCGATGAGGACGCCCGACCGGCCCAGCAGCGGAACCGCCTCGGACCGCCCGACGAACCGTACGGGGATATCGGCATCGGCCCAATCGGTCTCGCCCGGTCCGAGCAGCAACCCGGCATCGGTCTGACCGGGCGCGGCGGGTAGCTCGACGTCCTGCGTCGCGACGACCGGACGCACGTCGGGAACATCGGTCGGCCGGATCGTCGCGACGTCGAAGCCGGCACCCGTGTCGACAGCCAGCTGCAGTCCGGAGTCGTCGGCGGAACTGACCTCGACGATCGAGGTGTCGTCCTCGCCGGTGTACGGCCGGGCCGGCCGCCAGGCGTCGACGTCGTCCAGCGCGGCATCGACCGGGCGGCCGTCGACGGACAGCGACCGGATCGTCAACTCGCCGTGCATCGGTTTCGCCGTGCTGGCGACCCCGCCGAGGCTCAGACCCAGCAGCTCGCAGCCGTCCGAGCACCCCGGGAGCGCGATGCGCACGGTCCCGGTGCCGCGGTGCACCTCCGACCCCGTGACGTCGCGGATCACGCCGCTCGGGGGCCGCAGTTGCGCCAGCATCCGTAGCGAGCCGTCACTTCGCACGGCGCTGTCGACCTCGATGGTCAGCCGCTCGCCCACCAGCCGCGGCGCGGTCCGGTGCGGAGCCAGCCGGTCGGCGATCGCGGCCGCGTCGGAGCCCACACCCCAGTCGCCCGGCCAGATTCCGACCGACGCGAGGCGGGTCGTGTCCAACGCGACGATCTGGGGCGGCTCGAGGTTGCGCACGACCGTGCCGGCCATCAGCCACTCCCCGTCCGGGTCGAGCTCGCGGGTCAGCCCCATCGTGCGCTCGACCGAGAGGTTCGAGGAGTACGCGAGATCTGAGCCGACGCGGGAGACCGCCACGCTGTTACGCCACGATGTCGCGGCCAGGTCGACCCCCACCGCGAAGACGCCCACGCCGAGAGCCACCGCCAACGGCAGCACCACCAGCGTCCCCTCGCGGCGACGAGCCAGCCGACGGGCCGACAGGAACGGAGCCAGCGCGGGACGGGTCCGCGTTCGCTCGGCCATCCGACGGGCCAGCAGGACGGTGAGATGACCCGCCACCAGGCCGATCGCCATGGCGAGGACGACCGGCAGCAGCAGATCGGTGAGACCGGGCGATCCTCGCGTGTCGCGGCTGGCGACCGCGTACCCGCCGACGATCGCGGTCATCACGATGGCGGCCTGGACCGCCAGCTCGACCCGTCCGGGAGCTCGCGGCCGGCTGGTCGACTCGATCTGGTCGCGCAACTGCTCCCGCATGACGTGGACCAGTGCCACCGACGCCGCGCCGACACCGATGACGAGGACGCCGGCCGCCCCGAGCAACGAGCCCGCGACCACGTCGATCGGCAGTCCGGGGTAGAGCCAGGCTTCGGCCAGCAGCTTGGTCGTCTGCCAGCCGAGCAGGATGCCGAGCGGCGCGGCCGCCAGCAAGACAACGACGGGCTCGGTCAGCCCGAAGACCCAGAGCCGACGCCGCGACCACCCGCGAAGCGACAGCAGGGCGAATTCGGGCCGGCGCAGGTCGGCACTCTCGCCGAACAGCCGAAACAGCAGCAGGACGGCGACGAGACTGAGCGAAAGGGCGGCCGGCAGCACCGTGTTGCGGGCCGTCTCGCGCTCGGACTCGACCTCGTCGACGACGTCGCGAAGCGCGGTCGACTCGGCCGGGCTAAGGCTGCCGCCGGCGACCCGGACCGGAGATCGCCGCTCGCGCTCGGCCTCGGCGAGGTCGGCCAGCCGGTCGGCATCGGCGGGGGTCAGCGCCGGGTCGATCACCAGCGGCCGGTCCACGTCCACCCACCACTCAGTCGGAGTCAGCCCGTCGAACGTGCGCACCGGGGTGATCAGCGGAGCCGGCTGGTACGGCCGATCGTCCGGAGCTCCGGGGCTGGCGCTCGGTACGGCCGGAACGCTGGTGAACCGGGATGGGTCGAACCAGGAAACCTCCGGGTCGAGCCGATAGCTACCCACCACGACGGCCGATTGCGACCCTCGGCCGGGAATCGCGACCCGGTCCCCGACGTCGAGATCACCGCGTCCCCGCTCGACGTCGACGCTCGCGACGAGGACCTCGAACGGGCGGGTCGGACATCGACCGGAGATCAGCAGGGACTGGCACCCGTCGACGAGCGCCCGGAGCACCATCTCGGCCGGCGAGTCGTATCCCGCCAGCGGCACGTCGAAGCGGGCGGTGACCGGGCTGACGGAAGGCGACCCGAACTCCTCGGGCGCCCGCGCGGCGCCGGCGGCTTCGGCCCGGTCCAGGACGGTCCGCACCGGCAGGTCCCTCGGAGCCGGTCGGTACTCCCAGGTCAGGCCGGTCTCTGCGATCGGGGCGGCGTCGAGGCGGTCGACCAGCAGCGAGTTGGTCGCGCCACGTAGGTACGCCGGGCCGACGACAGCCGCGGCCATCCCGATCGTGGCGAGCAGCACCGTTCCAGCGGTGAGTACTGCCCGCGAACGCAGCCCGCGCAGCGCCACGGCGATACCGTGCGAACGACGCACCTCAGCCACCTCCGGAACGCAGGGCGGCCGGCCGGGCCCGCACGCTCAACGGGAGCAACAGCACCAACGCCGCGATGGCGAGTACGCCGGCCGATATCAGGGCGGGGAACAGACCAGCGGCCAGGCTCGTCGTCGCCGTCGGAGCCGGCTCGAAGGCCTGCGGCTGTCCGACCGGCAACACCGACAGGATCAGCCGGCTGCTGGCCCAGGCGCCGAGCCAGGCGCAGGCGGCCACCAGCCCGGCCAGCACACCGACCTCGAGGACGACCGAGGCCCGGAGCTCGCGACGACGCACGCCGACGACGCGCAACGCGGCGGCCTCGCGGCTGCGAGACCCTCGCTGGCTCAGCAGCGCGACTCCCACCGCGCACGCACCGATCATCGCGACCATGGCGGCCACCAGCCAGAAGAAGCGCAGGCCCTGCGCGTACGGGTCGCGGTCGAGCAGCTCACGGGTCTGAGCGACGGGTCGTACATCGCCGGTCTCGACGCCCGCGGCCCGCAGATCCGCCCGTACCACGGACGGCGTGTCCGACCGGGCGAGGACGAAGACCTCGGCGGTGACCGGCACAGCGGGCTTGTCGGCGAGGAACGTCGACAGGTCGCCGAGGAAGCCCTCGTCGCCGATCAGCGGCAGCGCGTCGACGTCGCCGACGACGTCGGCCGGCACCGGCCGGCCGTCGGCGCCGAAGACGTTCCCCCGATCGGCGGGGTTGTCCGGGCTGCTGAGATCGAGTCCACCGGCGGTCACCACCGGCAGCCGTTGGCGGTTACCGGACGGCCAGCTCAGGCCGATCGGGCCGCCGGTACTGCGAAACCGCAGCGCATCGCCCGACCGGGTCAGGCTCACGTGCGGACCGTTCGGGTCGAGTCGCCACGGCAGGTCACGGAGGTCGGTCCGGCCGAGCTGAAGCTGGTCGATGGTGACGACGCCTCGTGTCCAGTTGGACGAGTCGGACGCGACGCGGAGGTAGAGCAACAGCGGCCGGCACCCCGCCGCGCACTGGGACTGCGGAATCACCGCGCGAGCCTCGCCGTATGACTCCACCCGCAGCGCGGCGGTGAGCTGACGTTCGTCGGCCGTCTCGAGCAGCAGGGTCAGCTCGGCCGGCTCGCGGGGCCGGAACCAGTCGGTGTCAGTCGTCGCCGCGAGGACGACATGCGTCCCGTGGATCAGCCCCGAGTCCCGGCCGGAGGTCGACTGCAGGGCGTCCAAGACACCCGGGTCGACGTCGCTGGGCTCGTCAGTGGGGGTCGCCGCCAGCTCTGGAGCCAGCACCTGGGGCCACCGCGGAGTGTCGACGTACAGCCGGCGGTAGGTCCGGCCCGACTCCTCCGGAAAGCTCAGGGCGGTCATCAGCCATCGGCCCTCGGGGTCCGCATGACGTGTCGCGGCCAAGGTGGCGGCCACCGGCTTCTCGGACGCGATGGCGATCGGCCCCCCGGTTCGAAGCAGCGCGGTCGACTCGCGCCAATCGGCGCCGACGTTCCAGGCACTCCCCGCGACGATGACCAGCACGATGGCCGCCATCGCGAAGGGAACGAACGCCACGACGTCACCGCCTCGGTGCAACCGCCGCGACCCGAGGAAGGCCCCGTCGCCCCGCCGACGTCGGGATACGGCCACGAGTACGGCCGCGACGCGGCGGACCAGCCACACCGCGACCAGACCAGCGACGAAACCCAGCACGACCGGCATCGCGAGCGCCCACCACGGCGGATCGGAGGCATCGGCTCGATGGAGCTGGTAGACCCCGACCAGGGCGACCACGAAGGCGGCCACTCGTCCGAGCAGGGAGCCGATCGACGAGGCCTGGGGACGCGCCAGGCGCAGTTGCAGATGGACCGGCTCACGTAGCGCGCGCAGCAGGCCGGTCACCACGCCCAGCGCGGCCAGCACGACCACCAACCCGACCAGCGGCCACACCGCCGACGGCAGCTCGGTCGCAACGTCGCCGCCGAGCCAGATCCGGCTGGCGACGGCCGCCACCGCCCATCCCACCGGCACGCCGGCGACCGCGCCGACGAGCAGCGGGACGAACGGCTCCGCGAGCGCCTCCCGGACCAGTCGAACGCCCCGTACACCGCGGAGTTTCACCAAGGCGATCTCATCGCGGCGGCGCCGAGCCGCGATGGTCGAGATCAGCACCACCGCCAGGACACCCACGAGTACCGCACCGGCGGCGGCACCCACGCCCTGGCGCTGCAACCGGGACCGCTCGTCGTCGAGCGGGCCGGCGACCCCGTCGATGTCGGTTTCGGAGACGGCGGCGGCACAGCTGTCCGCTCCGATCGGGCGCGGTTCTCCGTTCTGCCAGTGGTCGGCATAGTCGGCGGCGGTACGGACCTGGTCCACATCGGTCGACGGCCGCAGCGCGGCATCGGCGAGCACCGTGACGTCGGGCAGACCCGCCAGCGTGGACAGATCGGTCAGCAGCGGGCCGGTGGCGGCCGTCGTGATGTCCGATCCGGGGCTCCCCTCACAGTCGGTGAAGCTCGGCACCGTCCCGGCGGGCGACCATCGGGACGCGTCGTACGCGGAGGCGTCACCACCGGCCGCCGGCGTCCAGGTCCCGACGACCGTCAGGTGCAGGGTGCGGCGGGGTCCGCCCGCTTCCGGGCTCTGGGTGACCGCGATCTCGGTGCCGACCGGATGCGTACGGGCCGCCGGACCCGCTGCCACGAGCACCTCCCCCGAACGGGCCGGACACCGGCCGGTGACCTCGACCCGGTCACAGAGCCCGGCTCTCCAGGCGAGCGCGGTGGGCGTCGTTGGGTCGACCTCGCTCCAACCGACGAGGGCGACCGCGCTCACGGCGGGACGTTCGAAGCGTCCGCCGGAGTCGTCGGCCAGGCGCTGCGCGGAATCGACCGTCGACAGAAGATCCCGGGCCGGATCCGACACCACGGCCGCCCAGGACAGGTCGGTGTCCACGGCGTCGGCCGCCACCACCCGTTCGCGCACCAGGCTGGAGACCGCGGCGCCGGCGAAGGTCGGAGCGGCAACGGTTGCCGCCGTCGCCACCGCGACCACCAGGCCGAGGCCGACATTGAGATCACGCCGCGCCCAGGCACCCCGCAGGGTTCGGCTCGCCCCCATCGGGCTCACCGGCCGATCGGAGTGCCGAGAGTGGTCCTCGCCACGACGCCGTCGACGAGGTGCACATCGTGGTCGCAGACCTCCACGACCGCGGGGTCATGGGTGGCGACGACGACCGCCGCACCCTGACTGGCGGCCCGCCGCAGCTGGATGAGGACGTGATCCCGGTTCACCTCGTCGAGCTCGCTGGTCGGTTCGTCCGCCAACAGCAGGTCCGCCTCGACGACCAGGCCACGCGCTCCCGCCACCCGCTGCATCTGGCCGCCGGACAGCTCTTCGATCAGCCGATCGGCGAGGTCCTCGACCCGAAGCGCGGCCAGCGCCTGGTCGGCCCGCTCGTCCGCCTCGGCGGGTGGCACGCCGCGCGACCGCAGCGCGATCGCGACGTTCTCCCGGGCCGACAGGATCGGCACCAGTCCGTACACCTGGAGGATGAACGCGACCTCCGGTCGAGGATCACCGTCCCCGGTCCACACCGGTTGGTCCGCGAAGGTCGCCGAGCCCGTCCCCGGCTCGATCAACCCACCCGCAACGGACAGCAGCGTGGTCTTGCCGCTCCCCGAGGGACCGGACACCGAGACCATCTGGCCGGACCCGACGGTGAGGTCGACTCCCCCGAGGAT
>JALDXR010000646.1:0-2506 GCA_032154865.1 Nocardioidaceae bacterium | reverse complement strand
CCGGCCTGGCGCATGCGCAGCAACTGCTGCAGGATGTCGTCTTCTGCTTGGACATCCCAGGCCAGGTTGATGTCGGGATTGTCGGCCTCGAAGCTCTTGAACTCGTCCGGCGGCACGTAGTAGTCGCGGGACGACCAGACCAGAAGCTCTCCGTCTCCGCCGTTGCCGCCCGACTCATCGTCACCGCCGCAGGCCGCGCCGATCAGGGCCCAGCCGGCAAGGAGACTCCCCGCCGTGGCGATGCTCTTCCGCCCCCGATGGCTGGTGATGCTCGTATGAGTCCACATGGTCTCTCCCCATGCTCTCGATCAGCAGTAACGTACACCACACATCATGCATAATCCATCCCTCTCCGCTAGGTACCCCTTACCTCCGGATTCGTCGGATGGCTCGTAAGGGATCGCGCCAGGTCAGGGGCTTGTACGGAGATGAACGAGGGCATCGGCGACTTGCCATCGGCCCTCGGCGTAGATGACCGGATTCAGGTCCAGCTCGTCGATCCGGTCGCCGTACGTGACCGCGATCTGAGACAGCCGGACGAGCAGATCGGCCAGGGCGGGCTCGTCGACCGGGGGCGTTCCGCGGAATCCGCGCAGTAGGGACCGGCCTCGCAGCCTGTCGATCAGGCCGGCCGCGGTGCGGGTCGACAGCGGTGGCAGGGCGACGGCGACGTCGTCGATCGCCTCGGCGACGGTGCCGCCGGTGCCGACGAGGACGACCGGACCGAAGGTGGGGTCACGAACCAGGCCCAGCAGCATCTCGACCCCCGGGACGTAGCGCTCGACCAGGTAGCCCTCGAGCCGGGCCGTCGGCGCGCGGGCCGCGAGGGTCGTCGCGAGCTCCTCCCATGCGGCTGCCAGCTCGTCCGGGCTTGCGAGGTTCAGGCGTACGGCGCCGATGTCGCTCTTGTGAGGCAGGTCCTTGGACACCGCCTTGAGCACGACGGGATAGCCGAGCCGATCGGCCGCCTGGGCCGCTTCGGTCGGGTCGTGGACCACTTCGGAGGCCACGGTCGGCAGTCCCATCGCCTCGACCAGTCGCAGGCTCTCGGCCTCGTCGAGCCCCGAGTTGTCAGCCGCATGGTGGCCTATGGCGTGATGCGCGGCTGACAACTCGGTGAGGACGGCGGGATCCGGCGGCGGTGGGAGCGTGACGTGGTCGCGACGCATGGCACCGAGCCGGACCAGACCCCGGACGGCCTCGACCAGGCTGCCGATGTCGGTCGTGACCGGAGCTCCGGACGCCCGCAGGATCGCGAGTCCTTCGGCGCCGAGATCCCCCGCCAGCCAGAGGTTCGGCAACGGCTTGTCGACCTCGTGCGCGAGGGCAGCCAGCGCGGTGGCGCGATCGGGCGTGTGGGCGCTCGGATGCGGCGTCGACACCGGTACGACGACGTCGTAGTCCGGATCGTCGACGAAGCTGCGTACGACTTCGACGTAGCGATGCGGCGCCGTGATGATGCCACCCAGGTCGGTCGGGTTGCCGCTGGCGCCATGTTGGAGGTACGGACCGAGCCGCTCGCGAAGCCGCTGCGAGGGTTGCGGAAGTGACAGTCCGGCGGCCGTGGCCCGGTCGGCGAGCAACACCGCCGTACCCCCCGAGTGCGTCACGACGCCGACCCGGTCTCCGGCCGGCACCGGGGTACGCGCCATCAGCTCGGCGACGTCGAACAACTCCGTCGGAGTCGAGGTCACCGTGATACCGAGGGCGTCGAACGCGGCGTCGTACGCGCGCTCGGACCCGGCCAACGCGCCGGTGTGAGTACGCATGACCTGCTGGCCGACCGGGCTGCGGCCGATCTTGCAGACGACGATCGGCTTCTTCGCAAGCAGCGCGGCTCGGGCCGCGGCGACGAAGCGCGGACCGTCTCGCACCGTCTCGAGCACGAGTGCGATGGCCCGGACGTCGGGGTGGTCGACCAGATGCCGAAGGGCCTCGGCGGCGTCGACGTCCGCCTCGTTGCCGGTGGAGATCGACAGCGCGAAGCCACTGCCTCGCTCCGCCGCCAGATTGTGGAGGAAGCTGCCCGTCCCACCGCTCTGGGTCACCAATCCGACCGGGCCGGGGCGCAACTGGTCGGCCGGCCGCTCCAAACAGGTGAGGAAGCTCAAGACGATGCCGGCCGACGGGTTGATCATCCCGGCCGAGTTGGGTCCGAGCAGCCGTAGGCCGTGCTCGCGGGCGAGTCCGAGGACCTTCGACTGCAGGGCGGCGCCGTCGTCACCCGCCTCGGCGAAGCCGCCCCCGAACAAGATGGCGCTGCCGGCTCCGATCTCGCCCGCGGTCGCGATGACGTCGGGCGTACGCGTCGCGGGGACGGCGATGACGACAGCGTCCGGTGGCTCTGGCAGGTGGGTGAGCGACGCCACGACATCGTCGACGCCTTCGACCTCGGGACGCTTCGGGTTGACGCCCCACACCGGCCCGTCGAAACCGAAGCGGCGCAGGCTGGTCAATACCTTGCCGCCGTGCTTGGCCGGATCGGCGGACAGGCCGACGATCGCGA
>JALDXR010000645.1:0-2508 GCA_032154865.1 Nocardioidaceae bacterium | reverse complement strand
CGTGAGCGAGCTTGCGAGCGAACCATTGACGCCGCGAGCTTTCACGTGGTCGACGAGCGCAGCGAGGAGGACGCGTGAGTAGTAGTGATTGGGTCACCAAGGACTTCTACAAGGTCCTGGGCGTGAGTAAGGATGCCTCCAGCTCCGAGATCAAGAAGGCGTACCGCAAGCTCGCTCGCGACAACCACCCCGACTCGAATCCGGGCAACGCGGCGGCCGAGGAGCGGTTCAAGGAGATCTCCGAGGCCTACTCCGTGCTCAACGATCCGGAGCGGCGCAAGGAGTACGACGAGCAGCGGGCGCTGTTCGGCAGCGGCTTCGGCGGCTCCGCGGGTCAGGGCGGCGGCTTCCGGTTCCCCGGTGGCGGCGGCGGTGGCGGATTCGACATCTCCGACCTGCTCGGCGGCATCTTCGGCGGCGGAGGTACGCGGACCCGGACCCACGCCCGTCGAGGCGCCGACGTCGAGACCGAGGCTCGGATCAGCTTCGAGCAGGCGGTCGACGGCGTCACGGTGCCACTGCGGATGACCAGCGACGAGGCCTGTCCGTCGTGCCATGGCACCGGCGCCCGTGCCGGCACCATGCCCCGCGTCTGTGACAACTGCGAGGGCAGTGGCATGCAGACCGCGACGTCGGGTGGCGTCTTCGCCATGACCGAGCCGTGCACCGTCTGCCGCGGTCGGGGGCTGGTCGTCGACGACCCCTGTCCGACCTGTCACGGCTCCGGCCGGGCGTCCTCGTCGAGAACGATGCAGGTGCGGATCCCGGCCGGCGTCCGCGATGCTCAGCGGATTCGGCTGCGTGGCAAGGGCGCGTCCGGCGAGGGCGGGGGACCCAACGGCGATCTCTACGTCGTCGTCCATGTCGATCGACACCCGGTCTTCGGGCGCTCGCACGACAACCTGACCGTGACCGCGCCGGTGACGATCGACGAGGCCGCCTTGGGTTCGCAGATCAAGGTCCCGACGCTCGGCGGCGCACCGGTGACCTTGAAGCTTCCGCCTGGCACGCCGAACGGCCGGGTCTTCCGGGTCCGCGGTCGCGGTGTCACGCGCAAGGACGGCACTCGCGGCGACCTGCTCGTGACAGTCGAGGTCGTCGTACCGGCCGAGCTCAGCACCGAGGCCAAGGCCGCCCTTGAGGCGTACCGCTCGGCCCGTGGCGACCAGGATCCGCGATCCGGGCTGTTCGAGGCGGGAGTGTGAGACGGCGATGACCAAGAGCGCTCCGATGGGCCCTCCCGGGCCGGACACGCCTGTCTACGTCATCAGCGTGGCGGCCGAGCTCACCGGCTTGCACCCGCAAACCCTGCGTACGTACGACCGCCTCGGCCTGGTCAGCCCGGATCGGGCCGGTGGCGGTGGTCGGCGCTACACGATGCGCGACATCGAGCTGCTGCGCCAGGTCGCGCGGCTGACCGCCGAAGGGCTCGGTCTCGAGGGAGTACGCCGTGTGCTCGAGCTCGAGGCCCAGCTGGTCGCGTTGCGCGAGGAGGTGGCGGCGCTCCGGCAGCAGTTGGCCGCCGCTGACGCCGCTCTGGCGACGACGCCGAACCTTCCCGTACGAGCATCGACCTCACATCAGATCGCAGTCTGGCGGCGTCGCTCCTCCTGATCGCCGCGTTGGCATGGTGATATAGCCCCATGTCTCGAGTGGTGGTACTCGTGATGATCGCCTTGGGCGCGGTCGCCTGCGGCGGTGGTGGGGACGATCCGACCGCCGCGCCCGATCCGCCGTCGCAGTCGGCGTCGCCGTCGGAGGAGGCGTCGGCCGGTGGGTCGACGGAGGCGGAGTCGGGGTCCGAGGCGGATTCCGGCGAGTCCGATTCCGCCGAGTCCGGGTCGAGCACGAGGACGGACGCCGCCGCAGACTTGTCGGAGTTCGTCTGCGAACCTGACGCCGACGGGGAGTGGAGCGCCAGCGGCGTCGTCACGAACTCGTCCGGTCAGCAGGCCGACTACCGCATCACCGTCGTGGTCGCCGATGGCCCCGGCGCCTCCGTCCCCGGCAAGCGCCGCACGTTGACCGAGCTGGATCCCGAATCTCCCGAGCCGTTCGACATCAAGCGGCTCCCGGCCGACGGCTCGACCGACGCCACCTGTCAGGTCGAGGTCCTCCGCCTCCGCTGACCCCAGCCCCGCCCGCCCCGCCCAGGGTCGAAAGTTGGCGCAGTCTCGCACCAACTTCGATTCGAATCCGCGGTTTCCCGCCAACAGTTGCCGGGGGCCGTATGCCTGTCCTGTGGATGATCGAATCGAGCCCGTTGGCGCGACTACAGAAGGAGGCGTGGACGAGATTGTCTTGACATCGGAGGTCGGCTCGGTCGCCCGGCGTGTCGGGTACGAGCAGGTGACACATGGCGTACACGCGATTCGGGGATCGGTCTCCGATCTGCCCGCGCGATGTCTCGCCATCCAGCGGGTGCTGCCCTCGGAGGCGCTGTTCTCGCACTACACCGGAGCCAGGCTGCGTGGCTGGCAGCTGCCAGTAGTGCCCGAGTGGCTTCCG
>JALDXR010000644.1:0-2509 GCA_032154865.1 Nocardioidaceae bacterium | reverse complement strand
GGGTGAGGGTGCCGGCCAGACCCTTGACCAGCCCCGACTCGTCGAGGAACAGGGCCGGCACCTGGCCGCCCGGTCCGACGAGGAGTTGGTGGTCTCGGGCCAGTTGCCGGACCTTCGACGGCGGGACGCCCAGCCGAATCGCGGCCTCGTCGCGGCTCAACCAGTCGCGGACAAGCTCGTCGTCCACGGCGATGTGCTCGCTCATGACGAAAGCCTGTCACGCCGATCCGCGGGCGGCCACCGTACCCCTCGAGTTCGGCATAGGCGCGGCATGTGCAGGTCGCCGACCCGTTCCCCTTTACACTGCGAATCGGACCCGCATGCCCGCGGGACAGGCTCGCACCGCCCGCGGGCCGTCGAGTCATGACAGGAGTGCCCGTGTCCGTCACGAGCAGCGACCCGATGATCGGCCGCCTGCTCGACGGCCGCTATCGCATCGAAGGGCGCATCGCCCGGGGTGGGATGGCGACCGTCTACACCGCGATCGACACCCGCCTCAGCCGGGCGGTCGCGGTGAAAGTCATGCACACCGGCCTCGGCAGCGACGAGGCGTTCGCCGCCCGTTTCGTACGTGAGGCGCAGTCGGCCGCCCGGCTCAACCACCCGAGCGTGGTCGCGGTCTTCGACCAGGGCGAGGACGACGGCGTCGTCTACCTGGTGATGGAGTATGTCGAGGGCCAGACCCTTCGTCAGTTGCTCGACGCGGAGTCGCCGCTGCCCCCGCAGCGCGCGGTCGGCCTGCTCGAGCAGATCCTGATCGCCGTGTCGGTCGCCCACGACGCCGGTCTGATCCACCGCGATCTCAAGCCCGAGAACGTCCTGCTCGCCGCCAGTGGTCAGGTCAAGGTGGCCGACTTCGGACTCGCCCGCGCGGTCAATGCGACGACCTCGGCCACCGCCACCAGCGGCGCCCTCGTCGGCACCGTGTCCTATCTCGCGCCTGAGCTCGTGCTCCACCAAGGCGCCGATGCCCGCTCGGACGTCTACGCCTGCGGCGTGCTGCTCTACGAGATGCTGACCGGCCGCAAGCCGCACGAGGGCGAGACGCCGATCCAGGTCGCCTACAAGCACGTCCACGAGGACATCCCGATGCCGTCGGAGGTCCGGCCGGAGCTCCCGCCCTATCTCGACGCGCTGGTCGCCCGGTCGACCGCCCGCGAGCGCGACCTTCGGCCGGCCGACGCCAAGGTCCTGATGCGCCAGGCCCGTCGCGTACGCAACGCGCTCGACCAGGGGCTGCGCGACGATCCCGAGCTCACCGAGGATCTGCTCCCCCGAGCGCCGCTGGTCGAGTCGACCGTCGAGGAGCCCTGGGAGCCGCTGCTGTTCGACGACCGCCCGATGCCGTCCGGCGGCCCCGAGCACACGCTCGTCGCCGGCCCGCAGGCGCCGGTGCCGTTGACCGCGCGCTACGGCGTCGACATGTCGCCCGAGGGCGCCACCCAGACGCGCAAGCGGCGACTCGGCATCGTCGCGGTCATCGTTGTCGTCCTCCTGGCACTCCTGGCCGGCATCGGCGGCTGGTACCTCGGCGTCGGCCGCTTCACGACCACGCCGGACATCACCGGGCTAACGCCGAACGCTGCCGCCGAGGCCGTCCAGGACAACGGCCTCGGCGTCGAAGTGGTGTCGGAGGAGTTCTCCGAGACGATGCCGGCCGGCCTGATCATCTCCAGCGATCCGGGCCCCGGCGACCGGATCCCCGACGGCGACACGATCGAGGTCGTGGTCAGCAAGGGCAAGGAGCGCTACCTGGTGCCGAACGTGCTCGGCGACACCGAGGAGCAGGCCAGGGCAAGGTTCGCCGAACGCAACATCGAGGTCGGCAAGGTCAGAGAGGCCCACAACGGCAAGTATGACAAGGGCACCGTCGCCGACATGAGCCTCGACCCCAAGAGCGAGGTCATGCCGGGCACCAGGGTCGATCTCGTCATCAGCACGGGGCCGGTGCCGGTTCGGATCCCCGATGTGGTCGGCGAGTTCGCCGGCCAGGCCAAGGCCGCGCTCACAAGGCTGGGCTTCGAGGTCGACGTAGAGCCCGAGACGACCGAAGACGTCGCGCCCAACCGAGTGATCTCGCAGAGCCCCGAGGGCGACACGAACGGACACAAGGGCGACGTCATCACCTTGACGATCGCGAAACCGGCCGTGCCGGTCCCCAACGTGTGGGCCTGGGAGGTGCAGGACGCCCGTCAGGCCTTGCGCGAGGCGGGCTTCAAGGTCGACGTCGAGCGGGCCGACAACTACGCCGGGTTCGGCCGGGTTGCGGGCCAGGACCCGGCCGCCGGCGAGACCCTCCCCTGGGGATCGACGATCACGCTCACGATCTTCTGACCGTGCCGGCCGTACGCAACCAGGTCGGCGCCCACGTACGGGTGGTCAAAGGCCTCACCGGTGCGTTGGCCCACCTGTCGCGGATCGGTGGCGCCGCCGCTCAGGTGTTCGTCGGCAACCCGCGCGGCTGGGCGCTTTCGCCGGGCGATCCCACCGAGGATGCGGCGTTCCGGGC
>JALDXR010000643.1:0-2510 GCA_032154865.1 Nocardioidaceae bacterium | reverse complement strand
GCTCCATCGACGCCGACGGGATGTAGAACGCCTGGAGGAAGAAGGTCTTGACCAGGAGCGCTAGGACGAAGGCCGTGGCGAGGAGTGCGATCAGCTCCTGCCACCACGGCAACGGACGCCGCTTGGGCTGCTCGGTCGATGACCCGTCGGAATCGGACGTGGTCGGAGGTGCTTCGTCGGGCGCGACACCCGATCGATAGTCCGGCGACTGCTCGGGAAAGGAGGACCGCAGTCCGGCCCCGCGGTCAGTCGGCTGACCGCTTTCGTCGTATCGCGCCACTCGGTGAGCCTAGCTCTGGACGCTCAGCTACCGGAGGGGGACTCGCGACGCTCGCGGATCTTGGCCGCCTTGCCCCGCAGGTTGCGTAGGTAGTAGAGCTTCGCGCGGCGCACGTCGCCACGGCTGGCCACCTCGATCTTCTCGATGATCGGCGTGTGGAGCGGGAACGTGCGCTCGACACCGACGCCGAAGGAGACCTTGCGGACGGTGAAAGTACGTCCGATGCCCTTGCCCTGAATCCGGATGCACACTCCCTGGAAGACCTGAACCCGGGAGCGGTTGCCCTCGATCACTCGTACGTGGACCTTGAGCGTGTCCCCGGCGCGAAACTCGGGGATGTCGTCTCGTGCGGCAGCGGCCGCCAAGGTGTCGATCGCGTTGGTCACGGTCGTTCACTCCTCGCCGGTGCCACAGGTCACCCCACGGATATGGTTTCCGGATGCTGTTGGGGCGGCGCCCCGACGTCGAGCGCGATCCCCTCCCCTGTGGCAGAGCGGACCGTCGGCGATGGCCGAAACATCGAGCGCCATCCCTCAAGTCTGCCATAGCCCCCATGACGAGCCGAAATCAGGCTCTGCCTCGGCGCCCGTCGGGATACCACGATCTCGTAGTAATTGCGCACTCCGCATGGCCTCGATCCCATGCAGAGTGCGTACGGGCCGTGCAGAGTGCGATGGATCGACGCGACCCACGCGGACTCGTGCCCGGTCGCTACGCGTCGTCGAGCAGGTCCGGTCGGCGCTCCGCGGTCCGCTTGCGGGCCTGCTCTCGGCGCCACTCCGCGACCTTGCCGTGGTGGCCCGAGCGCAAGATCTCGGGTACGTCGAGCCCACGCCACGACTCGGGCTTGGTGTAAACGGGGTACTCCAGCAGCCGCTCGCCGCCGCCATGCGACTCCTCGGCGAGCGACTCGGGATTGCCCAGCACCCCCGGCACCAGGCGTACGACGGACTCGACGACGACCAGCGCCGCCGCCTCGCCGCCGGCCAGGACGTAGTCGCCGATGGACAGCTCCTCGACCGGCATCCGGGTCGCCGCGTGATCGACGACCCGCTGGTCGATGCCTTCGTATCGGCCGCAGGCGATGACCAGCCACGGCTGGGCCGCGAGCCGCTCGGCGTCGGCCTGGACGAACTGCCGGCCGGCCGGCGTCAGCACGATGAGAGTGGGCGGCTCCGCCGCGTCGCCGACGATGGCGTCCAGAGCCTCCCCCCAGGGCTCCGGTCGCATGACCATGCCGGCTCCGCCGCCGTAAGGAGTGTCGTCGACAGTGCGATGCCGGTCGTGGGTCCAGTCGCGCAGTTGGTGGGCGCGGATGTCGACCAGTCCCGACGTCTGTGCCTTGCCGACCAGGGACAGATCGAGCGGTGCGAGGTACTCCGGGAAGATCGTGACGATGTCGATGCGCATCGGTCAGGTCTCCTCGAGCAGGCCGGGCTGGTCGTCGATGATCACGACGGCACTGTCCAGGTCGACCGACGGCACCAGATCGCGTACGAACGGGATCAACGCCTCGGCGCCATCCGGCTTGCCCACCACCAAGACCTCCTGCCCCGGCAGATGCAGCACGTCGACGACGGAGCCGATCGTCCCGCCGTCCGGTGTACGGGCCTGCAAGCCGATCAGCTGCCGGTCGTAGTACTCCTCGGCGTCGTCGGGCCGCTCGTCGTCGGGGACGTCGGCGTAGAGCGTGACACCCTGCAGCGTCTCGGCCGCCGTACGGTCGTCGACATCGGCGAACCGGACCAGCAGCGCTCCGCGATGGACCCGCATCGAGCGAACCGTGAGGACGTCACGATCGCCGCCGTCCGCACGGAGCACCGCCCCGGCGGCGAACCGGAGATCGGCGTTGTCGGTCCGGCTCTCCACTCGTACCTCGCCGCGGATGCCGTGCGCGCGGCCGACGCGACCGACGACGATCTCCACCAGGGTCAGCGCCGCCGGTCCACATCGACGAAGTCGACGCGGGCACCGGCGCCACCGGCCAAGGCCCGGATCACGGTCCGGATCGCGGTCGCAGTGCGGCCGGCCCGGCCGATCACCTTGCCGAGGTCGTCGGGGTGGACCCGGACCTCGAACAGGCGGCCCCGTCGGGTGTTCTTCGCTCGGACCGAGACGTCGTCCGGATGCTCGACGATGGCTCGTACGAGATGCTCGAGCGCTTCGGCGACCACGACACTCAGCTCTTCGAGGCGGCGTCGCCAGCCTCTGACTCGGCCGGTGCGTCGGT
>JALDXR010000133.1:0-8179 GCA_032154865.1 Nocardioidaceae bacterium | reverse complement strand
GTCAGGCACTCGCCGAGGGGAGGATGATTCTCCAGCCGGATCGTCGGACGGAACAGCCACCTCCTGAGCGTCAGCGCTTCTTCGCGGTCTTCTTGGCCGTCTTCTTGGCCGCCCGCTTGGCCGGAGCCTTCTTGGCGGTGGTCTTGCGGGCTGGCGCCTTCTTCGCGGTCTTCTTCGCGGCCTTCTTGGCCGGAGCCCGCTTGGCGGTGGTCTTGCGCGCCGTCGACTTCTTCGCCGCAGTCTTCTTGGCGGCCTTCTTGGCCGGAGCCTTCTTCGCCGTCGTCTTGCGCGCTGGCGCCTTCTTCGCGGTCTTCCTCGCCGCCTTCTTGGCGGTCGTCTTGGCCGCGGACGTCTTCCTCGCGGTCTTCTTTGCCGCCTTCTTGGCCGTCTTCTTGGCGGTGGTCTTCTTCGCCGCCGTCTTCGCCGCGGCAGTCTTCTTCGCCGGCGACGTTGCCTTCGCCACCGTCAGCTTGGGCAGCTTCTTGGCGCCTGAGACGACAGCCTTGAGCTCGGCACCGGCCCGGAACTTGGGCACTGCGGTCTTCTTGGCACGGACCCGTTCGCCCGTGGCTGGGTTGCGCACCATCCGGGAAGGACGCACTGCCTTCTCGAAGGCACCGAAGCCCGTGATCGCGACCTTCTCCCCCTTCGACACCTCTCGTGTGATGGTCTCCACGACGGAGTCCACTGCCTTCGCCGCAGCCTTCTTGTTGCCCTCGTAGTGTGCTGCGAGCGCTTCGATGAACTGACTCTTGTTCACTTGCTTCCCTTCCCGTGAACGACGCCGAGCCCGCGCCCGACTCGTTGGAACGTTAGGCAATCCCGACGCTCTAAACAAACACCGTACGGCGAGTCGTAGCGATCCGTCTCCCCCTAGTTTGGCCTTGTCAGCTTGGGTTCTTGGCCGATCGGACCCGGCTCGATACCTCGGTCGATCTTCAGATCCCTTATTTCATGGGGATTTCGAGATCGACCGGCCCGTCAAATGTGGTCGCGATTCGGGTCGTCAACGACTTGTACGAGAAGGCAGAGTTGCGGGCTTCCAAGCCGGTCGATTCGCTTCGTACTTTGAGATTTCGTCATCGTGGCCGAGGGTGACGGCGATGTCGTCGAGGCCCTCGAGAAGCCGCCAGCGGGTGTAATCGTCGATCTCGAAGGAGGCCGTTACAGCGTCGCTGCCATCCCCGACTCGTACGGTCCGGCTCTCGAGGTCGACCGTGATCGACGTCGACGGATCGCGTTCGACGACATCCCAGACGGCGGTGACGAAGCTCTCCTCGACCCGCGCCGCGAGCAGACCGGACTTGCCCGCGTTACCCCGGAAGATGTCACCGAAGCGGGGTGACAGCACCACCCTGAATCCGTAGTCCTGCAAGGCCCACACGGCGTGCTCACGCGACGAGCCGGTGCCGAAGTCGGGCCCGGCGACCAGAACGGTGGCACCCTCGTGCTCCTGCCGGTTCAGTACGAAGTCCGGATCGGATCGCCAGGCGGCGAACAGACCGTCCTCGAATCCGGTGCGCGAGACCCGCTTCAGGTAGACCGCCGGGATGATTTGGTCGGTGTCCACGTTGCTGTGCCGCAACGGAACCGCGGTGCCGGTGTGGGTGTTGAACTTGTCCATCTGGATCGGATCCTCTGCCGTCGAAGTCGCCGTCAGGCCGTCGCCGGAAGGTCGGCGGTCGAGCCGAGATGGCCCAGAACCGCGGTCGCGGCGGCCACCTCAGGCGACACCAGATGCGTGCGCCCGCCCTTGCCCTGCCGGCCCTCGAAGTTGCGATTGGACGTCGACGCACTGCGTTCGCCGGGCGTCAGCTGATCGGGATTCATGCCGAGACACATCGAGCATCCGGCGCCACGCCATTCGGCGCCGGCGTCCTTGAACACCACGTCGAGCCCCTCGGACTCGGCCTGCAGCCGTACTCGCGCGGAGCCCGGCACGACGAGCATCCGGGTGTCGGAGTCGACCGAACGGCCCTTGATCACGTCGGCAGCCGCCCGCAGATCCTCGATGCGGCCGTTGGTGCACGACCCCAGGAACACCGTGTCGACCGTGATGTCGCGCATCGGCGTGCCGGGCCGCAGGTCCATGTAGTCGAGCGCCCGGCGAGCGCTGGCCTGCTGATGCGGGTCGTCGAACTCCTCCGGTGCCGGCACCGAGGCCGACAGCGGAACGCCTTGACCGGGGTTGGTGCCCCAGGTGACGAACGGCGCCATCTCACCGGCGTCGAGCACGACCTCGCGGTCGAACACCGCGTCGTCGTCGGTCACGAGCGTCTGCCAGTAGGCGACGGCCGCGTCCCAGTGCTCGCCCTCGGGCGCATGCGGTCGCCCGCGTACGTAGTCGAGCGTCGTCTCGTCGGGCGCGATCAGCCCGGCCTTGGCGCCCCACTCGATCGACATGTTGCAGATCGTCATGCGCGCTTCCATGGAGAGCGCCCGAATCGCCTCGCCGCGGTATTCGACGACATAGCCCTGGCCGCCACCGGTGCCCACGGTGGCGATCAGGGTCAGCACGAGATCCTTGGCCGAGACGCCCTCGGGCAGCCGGCCGTTGACCGTGACCGCCATCGTCCTCGGGCGCTGCTGCGGCAGGGTCTGGGTGGCGAGGACATGCTCGACCTCGCTGGTGCCGATGCCGAACGCCAACGCACCGAACGCGCCGTGCGTGGACGTGTGCGAGTCGCCGCAGACCACCGTCATCCCGGGCTGGGTCAGTCCGAGCTGCGGCCCGACGACATGCACGATGCCCTGGTCGAGATCGCCCAGCGGGTGCAGCCGGACGCCGAACTCCTCGCAGTTGCGGCGCAGCGTCTCCACCTGCGTACGCGAGACCGGATCCGCGATGGGTCGGTCGACGTCGAGGGTAGGGATATTGTGGTCCTCGGTCGCGAGGGTGAGGTCGGTACGCCGCACTCCGCGACCTGCCATCCGGAGGCCGTCGAATGCCTGCGGACTCGTTACCTCGTGAACGAGGTGGAGGTCGATGAACAAGAGGTCGGGTTCGCCGGGTGCGCTTCGCACCACGTGGCTGTCCCAGAGCTTTTCCGCGAGTGTCGCGCCCATAGCTTGCGTTCCATTATTCGAGACGGCAGTATTGCGGCGTGGACAACTCTAGCGGCGTCGGCGTCCTCGACAAAGCCGCCCTGGTGCTGTCGGCCCTGGAGTCCGGTCCCGTGACGTTGGCCGGTCTGGTAGCAAGCACCGGGCTGGCCCGACCGACCGCCCATCGGCTCGCCGTCGCGTTGGAGCACCATCGCCTGGTCGCCCGCGACACCCAAGGCCGCTTCGTACTCGGCCCCCGGCTCGGCGAGCTCGCTGCTGCGGCCGGCGAGGACCGGCTGCTGGCCGCGGCCGGACCCGTCCTGGCCCGACTGCGCGACATCACCGGCGAGTCGGCGCAGTTGTTCCGCCGGCAGGGCGACTATCGGGTCTGCGTGGCCGGCGCCGAGCGTCCCACCGGCCTCCGCGACACCGTCCCGGTCGGCAGCCAGCTGACGATGGGCGCGGGCTCCGCGGCCCAGATCCTGCTGGCGTGGGAGGACCCCGAGCGGATGCACCGAGGACTCCAGAACGCCGCGTTCTCGGCTGCCGCGCTCGCGGGGATTCGCCGCCGCGGCTGGGCCCAGAGTGTCGGCGAGCGGGAGCCAGGTGTTGCGTCGGTGTCTGCGCCGGTGCGCTCCCCGTCGGGCAAGGTGATCGCGGCGGTGTCGGTGTCCGGACCGCTGGAGCGGCTCAGCCGCCAGCCCGGCCGGATGCACGCACCGGCCGTGATGGCCGCGGCGGAGCGCCTCACTCAGGCACTCCGCCGCTCCGGGGACTGAGGCGGACCTCGGTCTAGAACAGTCCGGGTGATTCCAGCTCGAGCAGCGTCTGCTTCCGGTCGATCCCGCCGCCGTATCCGGTGAGCGAACCGTCGGCGCCGATGACACGATGGCACGGCACGATGATCGGGATCGGGTTGGAGCCGTTGGCGAGCCCGACGGCCCGCGCTCCATGTGCCCCGAGCTCCAGTCGTCGAGCGATCTCACCATAGGAGGCCGTCGTGGCGTACGGGATCTCTTGCAACGCCGCCCATACGCGGCGCTGGAAGCCGGTCCCGATCGGGGCCAGCGGCAGGTCGAACTCCTCCCGCTCGCCCGCGAAGTACTCCTTCAGCTGCTGACGGGTCTGCGACAGCACCGGATCGTGGTCGTCGGGCTGGCCGTCGGGCCGCTCGAACGGGGTGAAGTAGACGCCGGTGAGCGCCTCTCCGTCGCCGCACAGCAGCAACTCACCGACCGGCGAGTCGACGACCGTCCAGGTCTCGGCAGTCTTGGTTGTCATCGTTACTCCTCGTTCGGTTTCGGGTCTGCGGGTCGGGGGTTGGCAGCCTGGTGGTGACGCCACAGGTGAACGACGGCGTAGGACCGCCAGGGTCGCCAGCGGGCGGCATGGGCCTCCGCACCGGCAGCCGTCGCGGGAAGTCCGAGCGACCGCATCGCGTGCCGGACGATCACGTCACCACCAAGGAAAGCGTCGGGATCCGACAGCGCCCGCATGGCGATGTAGCCGGCCGTCCACGGACCGATCCCCGGCAGGGCACGCAATGCCTGTGCGGTCTCGTCGCGATCGGCGCCCGGATCGAGCCGCACGGCGCCGGTCGCCATCGCCTCGGCCAAGGCAACCACCGCGCGGCCCCGAGCGGCCGGGACTCCGAAGCTCGCCGGATCGGCCTCGGCGAGTGCCTCCGGCGTCGGGAACGTCCAGCCCGGCCCGGTCCAGCCGGCCAGGTCGATCACCTGGGTGCCGTACTTCTCGACGACCGCTTGGGCCAGCGCCCGGCCGTGGGCGACGGTGACTTGCTGCCCGAGTACGGCACGGACGCCGATCTCGAAGCCGTCGACGTGTCCCGGCACCCGGGTGCCCGGTCGAGCCGCGACCAGCGTGGCGAGCTGATCGTCCGCGCCGAGCACGTCGGCGACGGCCTGCGGGTCGGCGTCCAGGTCGGTCAGGGCGCGACACCGTTGCACCGCCGTGCCGAGATCGCGCATGTCGGTGAGCCAGAGGTCGGCGTCCACCCGGTCAGCCCGCGGCGCCAGCCGCACGACGCCCGGACCTCCCGGCAGGGTGAGGATCCTGGAGTACGACTCCGCGTCGGCCTCCTCGATGCCCGGGACGGCTCGAAGGGCAAGAAACGTCAGCACCTGGTCGGCGTCGTAGGGCTGCCGGACAGCCAGCTTCAGCCGCACCCGGCCCTTGCCGAGCGGTCCAGGCTTCGGCGCCCGGCCATGGGAGCCACGCAGCTCGCGAGGCGGCAGGCCGTAGATCTCGCGCATCGTGTCGTTGAACTGCCGTACGGACGAGAACCCGGACGCGAACGCGACGTCCGCGAGCGGCAGTCCCGTGGTCTCAGCGAGGATCCGGGCCGTGTGGGCGCGCTGCGCGCGAGCCAGCGCCAGTGGTCCGGCACCGAGCTCGGCGTGCAGGAGTCGGTTGATGTGACGGTCGCTGTAGCCGAGCCGATCGGCGAGTCCGGCGACGCCTTCGCGCTCCACGACGCCGTCGCGGATCAGTCGCATCGCACGACCGACGACATCGGCCCGGGCGTCCCACTCCGGTGATCCCGGCGTGGCGTCCGGACGGCAACGCCGACAGGCCCGGAAGCCCTCGGCGTGGGCGGCGGCGGCCGTCGCGTAGAAGCTGACATTCTCCCGTTTCGGGGTGCGCGCCGGGCACGACGGCCGGCAGTAGATGCCGGTCGTGTGGACTCCGATGAAGAACACGCCGTCGAAGCGTGCGTCGCGGCTCGACACGGCGCGGTAGCAGCGCTCGTGGTCGCGATGGATCGGCGTCGGCGCCGTCGGCATGGTCGCGGTCATGAAGCCATCCTGACTCATGGCGCCGACAGTTTCTCGCGGAAATCGGACGTGACGATATCTAGGACTTCCGGCCCATGTCACGAAACACAAACCGGGGAATCCTAAGGGCAGCAGGGGAGATATCGCATAGACCTCCTCGAGAGGGTAGACGACGGGGTACGGGTGACATTGATGACCAAACCAACGCGACGGCAGGTTCTCGTGGCTATCGGCACGGCGCCGTTCGCCGCCGCATGCACTGCACCGGTACGGATAGCTCAGGAAGGTCAAGCCGACCTGGCCGACCACCACGCTCACATGATGGCCAGCCACCTGACCAAGCCGTTCGACTCCAACGGAATGGACCGGACGTTCGCGGCCGCCCAGGCGGTACCCGACGCCGGGCCGCCGGTGTACGGCAACCCCGGCGCGTTGCAGAAGATCCGTACCGCGGCCGGCGCGGCGGCACCGGCCAACCTGATCCCGCAGTTCGGCGACCCGGTCAAGGGGACGTTCTCGCCCGTGGTGGACTGGCCGCTTGTCGGTCTGCATGCCGTCCTCACTCCCCAGGGCAAGGTGCTCAGCTACGGCACGGACGAGGACGGAGTCCAGACCGGCTACTTCGTCTACGACGTCTGGGACCCGGCGATCGGCCTCGGCGCCGACTCCCACACCGTCCTGCCGAACCACACCCAGGTCGACCTCTTCTGCAGCTCACAACTGGTGCTGCCCAACGGCATCGTCGAGCTCTACGGCGGTGACAAGGTCGACGGCCCGAAGAAGAACCTCCCCAACTCCGATATCACGAGGTTCAACCCGGCCACGATGAACCTGACCCGGGTCGGTCAGATGCATCGCGAGCGCTGGTACTCCTCGGCCACGATGTTGCTGAACGGGAATGTGTACATCCAGGGCGGGACAGGTGGCGCGGACTTCCCGGAGGTACGCACCGCCAATGGGACCCGACTGCTGACCGACGCTTCGACCCGAGGCATCAGCACCGGCTACCCCCGCAACTTCGTACGCACCAACGGCACGGTCTTCGGCATCTCCTCGACCAAGATGTACGCCGTCGGCACCGGCGGGATCGGCTCGCTCACGAACCGAGGCACGTTCCCCGCAAGCAACACCGGGGGCAGCTCCAGCGCGGTGATGTACGCGCCGAACAAGATCCTGCAGGTTGGCGGCGGCCAGAACAAGCAAGAGCGGGCCAGTGCCGAAGCGCGACGGATCGACATCACCAAGCCGGTGCCGCGGGTGACGAAGCTGCCGTCCATGCGCTTTCGGCGGCATTGGGGCACCGCGACCGTCCTGCCGAACGGAAAAGTGTTCGTCTCCGGGGGCAGCGCGATCAACAACTCGGCCGCCACCGACGCCGACGGCAACGGCGTCGCCTACACCAGCGAGTTGTACACACCTGGCACCAACAGCTGGGCGCTGGGTGCCACGGCGGCTCGGATGCGGCTGTACCACCAGACGACGCTGCTGCTCCCCGACGCGACCGTGCTGACCATGGCGGGCGGTGTGCCGGGGCCGCAGCGCAACCTCAACGCCGAGATCTACTACCCGCCGTACCTGTTCAACAGCAGCGGCGAGCGCGCGCCGCGGCCGGTCATCCAGTCCGCCCCCACCGGGCTGAGGCCGGGCGACACGTTCACGATCGGCACTCCCGCTTCGGCGTCGATCAACCGGGTGGTCCTCATCAAGACCGGCTCGGTGACGCACTCGTTCAACTTCGACCAGCGCTATCTCCCGCTGACGTTCACGCGACCGACGGCAACCACCCTCCAGGCGACCGTGCCCGCACTCGGCCGCACGCCACCGGGCCACTACCTGCTGTTCATCCTCAACAACCAAGGGGTGCCGTCCGAGGCGCCGATCATCCGCATCGTGCCCTGACCGAACGCCGGCGATACCACGTTCTCGTGGTACGTGCGCACTCTGCATGGGATGGACACCATGCAGAGTGCCGACAAGCCATGCAGAGTACGTCTCGCGAGTGGCGCCGAGACTGCGAGAGCGGCTCGTCGCCGCGATGGGCTGACGTGCTCTCGTCCGTGCGGACGTTCCACTGAGCCGTGCTCACCGAGGCCGGGAAGATCGGCGTCCTCGGCCAGCATCCTCACGAGCTACGGCGCACCGCAGCGTCGCTCGCGATAGCCTCCGGCGCCGACGTGAAGGCCGGTCCCGGACGTGCAACTCGTCGTGTACCGAGGCCGAAGTCGTGGACCTCGCCACAGCAGCCGAGAAGACGAAACCCCCGCCTGAGCAGGGGCTTTCGCTGTTGTAGCCCCGACCGGATTCGAACCGGCGCTACCGCCTTGAGAGGGCGGCGTGCT
>JALDXR010000132.1:0-8191 GCA_032154865.1 Nocardioidaceae bacterium | reverse complement strand
GTCCGGTGAGGAACACGCCGCGGCGCGAGATCAGGTCGCCGAGCCGGCCGGCCAGTAGGAGCAGGCCGCCGAAGGCGATCAGGTAGGCGTTGACCACCCAGGCCAAGCTGGACTGGGAGAAGCCGAGGTCGGTCTGGATCTCGGGGAGCGCCACGTTGACCACCGTGACGTCCAGGACGATCATCAGCATGCCGACGCACAGCACCCATAGGGCTGCCCAGCGGTTGCGGTCGGGCGTGGCCGTCGGGGGCGTTCCGGTGGGAACGGTCTGGGTCGTGGTGTCGCTCATCGCGGACGTTTCCTTTCTGGCTTTCATTTCGGGCCTCTGCCTACTCCTCGAACGGGGAGCCGGTGGATCGACACCTGTTCGAAAGAATTTCTGGAGGATCACCGCTTCGGCCTCGCTGCCTCGATGGCGATCACCCGGGTAGACCACGCCGGATTCGAAAACTCATCGGTCGCCTCCGGTTGGCCGTGAACTGTGTCCGTCAGATACTGTGTCTCTAAGACACTGTTTACGCTAGACACAGTTTACGGAGCCGTCAAGACCTAGATTTCGTCCGGGACCGATGAGTTCGCGGTGCTCGGCCGGTCTGTACAGATGACCGGTTGTTCCGACGCGCCCGACGCGGGCGTACGAAGGAGGAGAGATGGCATCGCTTGGCAGTCTGTTGCTGGCCAGCACCGACCCCGAACGGCTCGGCGCCTGGTACGTCGAGGCGCTACAGCCGTCGGACGACGCGCGGGTAGGCACGTATCGCATGCTCAAGTTCGGCAGCTTCTACGTCATGATCGACAGCCGCGACGACGTCGGCGACGCCAATCTCGAGCCCGGTCGCCTGATCCTCAACTTCGACGTCATCGACGCGCGCGCGACGGCGGCGCGGATCGACGGCCTCGGGGCGACCTGGCTCGCCCCGCTCGAGGATCGCGACGGCAGCCTCTTCGGCACCGCGATCGACCCCGACGGAAACTATGTACAGATCATCGAGCTGAGCCAGGCGCACCGGGCCGAGATGGCCGAGGCGCAGCCGGCCGATGCGTAGAGAGAGGAATCGACATGTTGGGTGACAGCAAGGCATTCGGCGGATTCTCGGTGGACGACGCCGAGCAGGCCAAGAAGTTCTACGGCGACGTGCTCGGGCTCCGAGTCACTGACATCGAGGGCTCGCCCGGACTGATGACGCTGCATCTCGGCGGCGACACCAACGTCTTGATGTATCCGAAGCCAGATCACGAGCCGGCGTCGTTCACGATCCTGAACTTCCCGGTCGACGACATCGACGCCACCGTCGACGAGCTCACCAAGCGCGGCGTGCGGTTCGAGCGGTACGAGTGGGCCGACCAAGACGACAAGGGCATCAACCGCGAACAGGGTCCGCCGATCGCCTGGTTCAAGGATCCGGCGGGCAACGTGCTGTCCGTTCTCGTCGCGGATTGAATCGCCTAGAGTCCAATACGGGGACTTGATGAATCGGTGAACAGGAGGCATCACCATGACCGTCAGCGCAGTCGACGAGGACTTCCTCCGGCAGGCGGACCCTTACCGCGGGGAGCTGCTGGCGCACTGCTACCGGATGCTCGGCTCGGTGCACGACGCGGAGGATCTGGTGCAAGAGACCTACCTGCGCGCGTGGCGAGGCTATGACAAGTTCGAGGGGAGGTCGTCGCTACGTACCTGGCTCTACCGGATCGCCACCAGCGCCTGCCTGACCGCCCTGGAGAGCCGTAACCGACGGCCGCTGCCGACCGGACTGGGCGGGCCTACCGAGGATCCGTCCGCCGAGCTGGTCCAGAACCACGAGGTGCCATGGCTCGAGCCGGTGCCCGACGCCAAGGTCGGTGCGGACGACCCGGCCTCGGTGGTCACGTCCAAGGAGAGCATCCGGCTGGCCCTCATCGCCGCCCTGCAGCACCTCCCGGCTCGCCAGCGCGCCGTACTGATCCTGCGCGACGTCTTGAAGTGGAAGGCGGCCGAGGTCGCCGATCTGCTCGAGACGACCACGACGGCGGTCAACAGCATCCTCCAACGGGCGCGTACCCAGCTCGACAAGGCCGGACTGAGCGAGGACGTCGTCGTCGAGCCGACCAGCCAGGACCAACGGGACCTGCTGGACCGCTACGCGAAGGCGTTCGAGGACTACGACGTCAACGCCATCGTCGAGCTGTTCACCAAGGACGCCGTCATGGAGATGCCGCCGTTCCTGTCCTGGTTCGAGGGGCCCGAGAACATCGGCGGCCTGATCCGCAACCACTGCCCGGCGGAGGCGGCCGGCGACCAGGTCCTCGTGCCGGTCGAGGCCAACGGCCAGCCTGGGTTCGCGGTCTACATGCTCGAGGACGACGGCGTTCACCGCGCCTTCCAGACGCAGGTGCTCACGCTCAGCCCGTCCGGCGGCGTCGAGCACGTCACGGTGTTCTTCGACACCACCCTGTTCGAGACCTTCGGCCTCCCCGACACGCTGCCGTCCGACCGTCAGCAGCTGGTCCACTGACGGTCGCCATGATCGACGAACGCGGGACCACCGCGCTGCTGGGTGGCGTCGAACTTCTGGAGCGGGCGATCGGCTACACGCAGGGCAGCCTCGCGCTGATCACGGCCGATCGCCTGGCTGATCCCACGCCGTGCGCGGACTGGGATCTGCGCGACCTGCTCGCCCACATGCAGGACTCGCTGGTCGCCCTGACCGACGCCGCCGAGATCGGCCAGGTCGACCTCGAGTCGATCGAGCCGACCGGTGACTTCGCGGCCGATGCCGTGGCGGCGATCCGCGGCCGGGCCTGCCACCTGCTGGGTGCCTGGACGCAGGTCGACGGGCCGCGACAGGTCTCGATCGGCGACCGTACGCTCTCGGGCAGCGTGCTGACCGGCACCGGAGCACTCGAGGTCGCGGTGCACGGCTGGGACGTCGCCCAGGCGTGCGGCCACGACCGGCCGATCCCGGCGGCGTTGGCCGAGGATCTGCTGGAGCTCGCTCCGCTGGTGGTGCGAGCCACGGACCGGCCGGACCTGTTCGCCGATCCGGTGGCGATCTCACCGCTGGCCCGGCCGAGCGACCAGCTGGTGGCTTACCTCGGACGTTCACCGCTCCCGCTGGACCGACCGCTCAGCTAGCTGGGTCAGCGTCTTGCGCGCGACCTCGTCGGCCAGCGGCGCGGTGTCGAGCGCCCGCAGTGCGGCGTCGAGCAGACCGGCGATGTGCTCCTCGATGGCCGCGAGCGCGCCGGTCGTCCGGACGATGTCGCGGACCCGGTCGACCCCATCGGGGTCCAGGCGTGAGTCGCCGACCAGGTCGTCGAGGGTCGTCCGCTGCTCGGATGTGGACCGTTCGTACGACCGGGCGAGCAGCACGGTGCGCTTGCCGGCCCGGATGTCGTCGCCCGCCGGCTTGCCGGTCACCGACGCGTCGCCGAACATGCCGAGCACGTCGTCCCGGAGCTGGAAGGCCTCGCCGACCGGCAGACCGAACCCGCGCAGTGCCTCGACGAGACCGCGATCGGCACCGGCGAGCGTGGCCCCGATCAGCAGCGGCCGCTCGACGGTGTACTTCGCCGCCTTGAAGCGCACCACCCGCATCGCGGACTCCACGGTCGGATCGGCCGCCGCCTCGGTCGTGACATCGAGGAACTGGCCCGCAACGACCTCGGACTTGCACGCGTCGAAATGGGCCCCGGCCGTCGCCGAACCCCGGCACGGACCGAACGTCTCGTCCGACCACGACAGCATGAGGTCGCCCAGGAGGATCGCCGCGCCGGCCCCGTAGTGATCCGCGTCGCCGCGCCAGCCGCGATGACGATGCTGATCGGTGAAGGCCCGATGGGCCGCCGGCCGACCACGCCGGGTCGCCGATTCGTCGATCACGTCGTCGTGGACCAGGGCGCTGGCCTGGAGCCATTCGAGGGCGGCCCCGGCCATGATCGGCCGGTCGTCCCCGGTCGAGCCGCCGGCGGCGCGCCAACCCCAGTAGCAGTACGCGGCCCGCAGCCGCTTGCCACCGCTGACGCTGGCGTGAGCCGCGTCGATGAGCGCGGCTGCCCCCGGTCCCGCCTCCGCCAGACGGTCGCGCTGCACGGCGACGAAGGAGTCCAGGTGGGACTGGACCCGGGCGATCAGGTCCTCGTCACGAGGCGGTGCTGCCATGCGCCCATGATTCAGCACTCGGTCTCACCATGCCGTCCGCGGGTGGCGACCGGGTCGACCTCGCCTAGGCTGAAGGACATGACTCGAGGGCCCGCGTCACCCACTCGATCGAGCCAGCCGTTGCTCGAGGCCCTCGGCGGTCCCCGCCCGGCATGCTCGTTCGAGTTCTTCCCGCCGAAGGACGATGAGGCCGAGCGCCGCCTGTGGATCGCGATCCGCGAGCTCGAGCCGCTGCAGCCCGCCTTCGTCTCCGTCACGTACGGCGCCGGCGGCTCGACCCGGGACCGTACTGTCCGGGTCACCGAGCGGATCGCGTCCGAGACCATCCTGCGACCGGTCGGCCATCTGACCTGCGTCGGGCACGCCGTCGCCGAGTTGCGCACGATCATCGGTCAGTACGCCGACGCCGGCATCCACAATCTGCTCGCCCTCCGAGGCGACATGCCGGGCGGGCCGTCGCAACCGTGGGAGGCGCACCCCGAGGGCATCGACCACTCGGTGGCGCTTGTCGAGCTGATCTGCTCGCTCGGCGACTTCTGCGTCGGCGTCGCGGCGTTCCCGGAGGGGCATCCCGAAGCCGCGGACCTGGACGCCGACGCCCGCTACCTGGTCGCCAAGGCGCGTGCCGGGGCCGCGTTCGCCGTGACGCAGTTCTTCTTCCGTGCCGAGGACTACTTCGCGCTGGTCGACCGGGTGGGGCGACTTGGCTGCGACATTCCGATCATTCCGGGCATTATGCCGATCACGAATCTGCGCCAGGTCACGCGCATGGCTGAACTGTCAGGTTCCGAGGTCCCGAGGGAGATCGTCGAACGCCTCGAACGCCTCGGCGACGACCCGAAGGCGGTCCGGGCCGAGGGGATCGACATCGCCACCCGGCTGTGCGACCGGCTTCTCGAAGGCGGCGCTCCGTCGCTGCACTTCTACACGCTCAACCGCTCCACCGCGACCCGGCAGATTCACGCCAACCTCGGGGCATTGATCGGCTGACGGCGACACGTTTCGTCGACGATTCGTGTGATTGCCGTATCAAAGACCTATCTGATGTCATCCTGAATATGTGAGCACACGCCAGCGTGTGACCCGCGCGGCGCTCATCAGCGTCGCGTTCGTGGGCGGCACGCTCTGTGTGGCGGCGGCTGTGGCTCTCTCGGTCGACGCCATACCCTTCCGCGAGTCGATCGTCCTGGGGATCCTGTGGGCCAGCGGCCTGATCGGCTTCGGCGCCTCGATCGCGGCCTGCCGGGTGGAGGACGACTCGACCGACGATCCCCACTACTTCGGCACGATCGTCCAAGGCCTACGCGACGAGTGGCACCACGACAACGCAGCCTGACGCCGGGTCATCCAGCGGCGTACTCTCACGCCTTTCCGACCAGCGTCGCCACCTGCGCGGCGCCGACCCCGGCCGGGATCAGGCCGGGTCCGGGATGGACGTCCGGCCCGAGCCGAAACAGACCCGCTACGTTCTGGCCCGGCCGCTCGCGTTGAAACCCGGTGCGCCAGCCCGACCAGGCGACTCCGGCCGGCGAGGCGCCGCGGGCGCCGACGATCTCCGACGGCGACCTGTCGATCCGGCTCACCACCTGGTGACGAACGTCGATGCCGCGCCGGGCCAGGCTGACCAGGATGTCCTCGGAGTCGAGCTGGTGCTCGATCGACCAGGCGCGCTGTCCCTTCGGCGCCACGCCGCCGGTACGGATGACCGCCAGCGGCGTCTCGTGGACGAAGGTCTCGGCGGGTAGGGCCGGGACGTCACCCCGCAGACCCAGATAGGTCCGGGCTGCCGGAATCGCCGGCGCCAGCTCACGCCGGGGCTCGGACGTCGCAGGTCGCCGTGGCGCCGCCCAGACCACGACGTCGGCCGGCTCGGTGGCTCCATCGGCGCGCACGATGCCTCGCACCTCACCCGTCACTACGACAGCGTCCTCGACGGCCGACTCGGTACGGACGTCGACGGCACGCTCGTCGAGCCGCCGCTCAAGAGCTCGGACGAGCGCCTGCACTCCGCCGTCCACCCGCCAGCGGCCGAAGCTGCGCTCGACGTACTCGATCACGCCGAACCAGGCGGGTAGCGAGCGTGGGTCCTGGCCGGCCAGTCGGTGCCGGTCGAGCAGCAGGTCCGACAGCCGCGGGTCGCCGATCCGACGGCCGTGACGGCTGAACGCCCGGCGGATCGGCTGTCGGGGCCGCAGCACCTTCCACTCCGCGTCCGGAATCGAGTCGCGGCCGTCGAACGGCGCCTCGAGAGTGCGCCGGCGCAGGATGTCCCACATCGGCGCGAGGCGATCGACGTAGCCGGCCCAGACGTCGGCGGTGTCGCCGTCGAACACGGCGGTCATCGCGTCGAGCTGGTCGAGGCGGGACCTCATCGGGAGATCGAGCACCGTGCGATCGCCGAAGAGGTGACGGCGGCCCGGCCGCAGCGGCTGGAGCTCCAGTACGCGCTCGAGCGGCCGACCGGACTTGCGGAACAGGTCGCGGACGACGGCCGGCAGCGTCAGAGTGGTCGGCCCGGCGTCCCATACGAAGCCCTCGTGCCGGATCGGCCGGAGACTGCCACCCAGCTCGGCATCTTGTTCGTAGAGCGTGACGGCGTGGCCGAGCTTGGCCAGCCGGGCGGCGGCCGCCATGCCGGCGAAGCTGCCTCCGACCACCGCGACCCGCGCCACGAAGCGCAGGCTATCGAGACATACCCGGGCCGTCGACGTCGCGATCCGTCGTCTTTTTTGGGGCGGGGATGTATCAATTCGGGCGCTGCGGACTCATAGGTCATGGAGACGCCATCGGTGTCCGACGCAGACGTCGTCCGGGCCTGGACGGGGGAGGTCCGGACGACGATGCGTCTGCTCAGCCGGCTAGCGGGAGTCCTCGACGTCGGTCGGCTCGCCGCCGGTGAGCTTCACCAGATCCTCGTACGTGGTCGCGAACACCGCGTGCGAATGCCCGGCGGCGGCCCAGACCGGGTCGTATTCGGCGAGCCAACGGTCGACCAGGGTCCGCAGCGGTGCCGGGTGGCCCACCGGCGCCACGCCGCCGATCGTCTGGCCGGTGTGGGTCCGGACGAACTCGGGAGTCGCCTTGCGCAGCGAGGGGAGCCCGTGCCGCCGCTCGATGTAACCGGTGTCGACCCGGTGGGCGCCGGACGTCAGGATCACCACCGGTTCGCCGCCGGCGTCGAAGATCAGGCTGTTGGCGATCGCACCGACCGGGCAGCCGACCGCGTCGGCGGCTGCCTTCGCGGTGCGTACGCCGTCGGGCAGGATGCGCAGGTCGCCGGACCAGCCGGCCGCCTCCAGCACGGCGACGACCGATCGGATCTGGGGATGCTGAGGATCTGGTGTCACGTCGTTCCCGTTTCGGATTCTCAGTCCGGCCAGTCGCCGGTACGGCCGTCGATTCGCTCCCGGATCAGGTCGGCATGTCCGTTGTGCCGGGCGTACTCCTCGATCATGTGGACGTAGATCCAGCGCAGACTGATCGATTTGCCGTGTCGGTTCGTTCCCAGGGCCTCGAGATCGAAGCCGGCGCTGACCTCGCGGCAGCGGACGACCTCGTCGCGAAAGATCGTCAGGTCCGCCTCGACGTGAGTTGGGTCGACGTAGTCGAAGTCGGCGTCGTCCGAGTCGGTGTAGTCGTAGATCGGCCCGGCGTCCTCACCGGCGAGAACCCGTCGAAACCACGACCGTTCGACCTCGGCCATATGCCTGACCAGGCCGATCAGGCTGAGTGTCGACGGCTCCACCGTGCGGCGTACGAGATTCTCGGCCGGCACGTCCTGGCACTTCCACAGCAGGATGTCGCGCTGAAAGTCGAGCCAGGCGTCCAGCATGGTGCGCTCGTCGGCCACCACGGGCGGCCGACCGGCCTGAAACAGGGGAGTGGGCTCGGTCACGAGCGGTCAACCTACCCGTTCGTTGGCCAGGACGCCGCCTGATTTCGGATCCCGGGCGGCGGCTGGCAGACGTTCTAGAAAAAAGTTCAAGAAAATCTGAGGCGACGTGTAACGACTCATCAGGGCTGAACGATGTCGTCAGTGTGCCGGTGCTG
>JALDXR010000642.1:0-2521 GCA_032154865.1 Nocardioidaceae bacterium | reverse complement strand
GCCCAGCCCGCTCTACATCACGAGTGGGATCCTGCTGTTTCCGCGGCTGGGAGCGCTGGCCGCCGGCGGCCTGTTCGTCACCGGTCAGATGCTGGCGTCGGTCGCGCTCGATCTGTTCGGCTGGCTCGGCGTCCACCAGCAGTCGCTGAGTCCGGGCATCGTCGTGGGCGCGCTCGCCGTGTTGGCCGGCATCACCACGATCGTCCGCGGGCAGCAGATCACCCCCACGCCGACACCGGTCCCCGTCGGCTCGACACCCAGCGCGACGCCGGCCGCCTCGTCGCCAACACCGGTCGGACCGCGTCCACCAGGGATCCGGCCGGCCTGGATCCTGCTCGGACTCGTGGCCGGCGCCGTCCTGCCAGTGCAAGGAGCGATCAACGCCCGCCTCCGCACCAGCCTCGACCATCCGGTCACCGTCGCTCTGGTCAGCTTCACGGTCGCCGCGCTGACCATCTCGCTGGTACTCGTCGTGCTGCTGACCTTGCGGCGTACCCCCGAACCGCGGCTCCGGTCGTCGGCGATGCCCTGGTGGGGTTGGCTCGGCGGCTTATGCGCGACGGGCTACGTGACCGGAACCTTCCTGCTCATTCCAGAGATCGGCGCATCGGTGACGGTCGCACTCACCGTGACGGGTCAGCAGTTCGTCTCCGCCGCCATGGACAGCCACGGCTGGCTTCGGCTGCCCCGCCGGCCGTTCACGCGAACGCGTGGCATCGGGCTACTCCTGCTCGTGGCCGGCTCGCTGCTCGTCCAGCTGCACTGACCGACCGAACGCGCCGGGTCCGAGGCCGAGCACCTCGGGCGCGGACGCGAGCGAGCGCAGCTGTGCGCCGGGGTCGGCGACGAGGCGGCGCTCGGCCAGGTTCATGAGGCCGCAGACCGTGTCCAGTTCGGCCGCCAAGGTCCCGTCCGTACGCCGGTATTCGAGCATCAGGCGGAACGTCTTGCCGTCGCCCCAGGCGTAGGCACACGACACGTCGACCGAGTCACCGAACCGCAGCTCGCGATGGAATCGGATCGTGCTCTCCAACTGCACCGGCCCCAGCCCGGAGGCGAGCAGCTCCTCCACCGAGACTCCGGCCGCGCGCAACATGTCCCATCGAACATGGTCGCCGTACTGGTGGTAGACCGCCGAGTTCAGGTGCCCCTGCGTGTCGACCTCGTACGAGCGGACGGTGAATCGCGCCTGGAAGGGAGTCGATGGCGTTCCCATCGTTCAGCCCTCCCGGCAACCCGTTGTGGGAAGTCTGTGGGCCAGGGCGAAATCACACGCCCGAGGCCGGTGCGTCCCAGGCGGCGGATCGGACCGCATTGACCCGACGTCGGCGCCCCGCGACACGACCCGCTCGCACCCGGTGATCATGTCGGCGCGGTCGATGTCGCCGTCGTACACCAAGAGGTCACCGCCGGCGCCGCACGCGAAGTAGTCGGTTCCGGGATCGACCGACGATGCGCGCAGCGTGTCGGCACCCGGTCCGCCGTACAGCCGGACTCGCGGCCCTCCGGCCCGCAGGTGGTCGTCGCCGTCCTGGCCCCGTACGACGTCCGATCCCGAGCCACCGAACAGTCGGTCGCTGCTGACGCCCCCGAACAGAGCGTCGTCGTCACGGCCGCCACGAAGCAGGTCGCTTCCGGCCTTGCCGCGGAGCTCGTCATCGCCAGCCAGGGCGCGGATCTTTTCGGGGCCGGGAGTACCGATCAACCGGTCCCGTACGAGCGAGCCGAGGATCAACACGGCCTCGCAGCCGGTGAAACTGTCCAGCGGCGACCGCTCGAAGTGAAAGGTGAGATGGTCCCGCCCCGGGCCGCATCGGATCGTGTCCGCGCGCCGGTCCGGATCAACCGAGACGATGTCGTTGCCACGGCCGGCGTAGTAGATGTCTCGGCCGTAGTCAAAGATCCCGACAATGTCCTCGCCAGGTCCGCCGTAGACCGCGTCGTTGCCGAAGCCTGGCAGGACGACGTCGTCACCCCCGGCGGCGAACAGGTCGTCGTTGCCTGACTTGCCGACGAGGCGGTCAGGGTCCGGTCCACCGACTGCGTGGTCGTCGCCGACACCGGCCGAGATCCAGTCGCGGCCGGCATTGCCGAGGATCTTGTCGTCGCCGGCCAGGCCGCGGATGCGCTCGCCGGCCGGTCCCCCCACCAGCCGATCGTCGCCGTCGGTGCCGACGATGTCCGGAGCAGTAGCGACGGCCATCGCAGGTACGGCGAGGACGGCGGCCACCAGGCCGGCGAGCGCAGATCTGAGGTGGTTCGAAGAGCGGGCTGCCATACCGCGTCAGTCTGACCCGAACCGTCCGGCGGTGCGTTGCCCTGGAGTGCACGGCAGTTGGCCTGACGTGCACCGTCTGCCTGGGCCTGAGACGACCCGATGGCGTGGGACCATCGACGCCATGCCGGGCTCGGGAGGCCGTACTGCGGCCGCGTTCGCCACCGTGCTGATCCTGTCCACCGGAGGCGTCGCGGCGACGGCTGCCGAGCCGGATCCGCCCGCGGTGCCGGCGACCGTCGGCGC
>JALDXR010000641.1:0-2535 GCA_032154865.1 Nocardioidaceae bacterium | reverse complement strand
GTCGACGACGTCGACGTCGGGGTAGTGGGCCCGGATCGCGTCGACCGCCTGGCGGTTGACGTCGGTCACGACCACGGTCGCGCCGTCCTCGATCAGGTGCTGGACCAGGTGGCGGCCGACCTTGCCGACGCCGGCCACTCCGACTCGGCGATCGCGTACGGTCGGCGATCCCCAGACGTGTTCGGCCGCGGCCCGCATGCCCTCGAAGACGCCGTACGCGGTGAGCACCGAGGAGTCGCCGGCACCGCCGTGGGCGACGGTACGACCGGTGACGAAGTCGCACTCCTTCGCGACGACGTCCATGTCCTCGGAGTAGGTGCCCACGTCACAGGCGGTGTAGTAGCGCCCGCCGAGCGACTGGACGAAGCGGCCGTACGCGCGTAGCAGCGCCTCCGACTTGTCCCGCTCGGGATCACCGATGATGACGGCCTTGCCGCCGCCGAGGTCGAGACCGGCGAGTGCGGCCTTGTAGGCCATCCCCCTGGAGAGGTTCAAGACGTCGACCAGGGCCTCGTCCTCGCTGGCGTAGGGGTAGAAACGCGTGCCCCCGAGCGATGGCCCGAGGGCGGTGGAGTAGATCGCGATGATCGCGCGGAGTCCGGAGGCTTCGTCGGTGCAGTAGACGACCTGCTCGTGGCCGGTGCGTCGGGAGAAAACGCCCCCTACATCGTGGTCGGTCACGGTAGTGACCCTTCCTTTGGTCCGGCCCGCGGGGTGTTGCGGGCGTTCGTGTCCAGCCTAGTGTCGCGAGTGTCCACGCCGTCCAACTCGGGACGGCTGGTGGCACTCCAGTACGGGTTCGACGCCCCGCGACAGACGTCCGCTGGACCGGTTCGATGCCCTTCGACCTGCATACCTACCGCCAAATGGTGATCCGCACCAGCGCTATCCTGGGCCGCGCTGACTGACTGTTCAATACGGATCGTGTCGGCGTCGCGACCCTCTGTGGCGAAATCCCACGCTAGATATGAGATCGTGACAGGAAGTTGCAGAATCTCCGTTTCGCGGACCTCTCACGCGCTACATTCTGCTAATACGGCCATGTCCCATTGGTCGGGAAATTTTCAAGGAGCATCATGAACACACGGCCCACGGAGTCGGAAGCGCTGTTGACCCCCGCAGAGGTTGCCGCGTTGTTCCGCGTGGACCCGAAGACGGTCACGCGTTGGGCGAAGGCGGGCAAGCTCAGCTCGATCCGCACGCTTGGCGGACACCGTCGTTACCGGGAGTCAGAAGTACGCGCACTCTTGTCCGGCGGACTGCCTCGGCAGCGGACAACCGACAAGAAGTGACAGGGAGGGACGGCTAGGGCTCGGGACCTAGCCTCCCTAGACACGTGCCAGGAGTCGTCGCAGTCGTCGGAGGGCAGGCGGCGTCGATTCAGCGGAGGGAAAAATTCGGTGGGGTTGTGCGGTCCCCCACTCTGACAACAGCTCGAACAGCGTCGATATCCCCATCTCGAGGATGTCGCTGTCCTTGATGTCGTCCGGTTGTGGACTGGGCTGCGCCGGTGGCGGGCCCACGCGCAGCTCGTCGAGGTCCCCGACGATGTGGTAGCCGCGCTCCTGCACGACGCGGATGACCTGGTCGGACCGATCGGCGATCCATTCGTACTCGGAGGCCGGCGTGGTGATACGCACGGCCGCCTCGTTGCGGGCGAGCCGGAGTTCGGCGAGGTAGTGCTTGACCAAGGCCTCGTACTTCGGCCACTCGAGCGACTTGGGCACGACCGCGTTCAGCCGCCGGAGGAACTCCGCCTCGACGACGCCGAGCGAGATGTTGTCGCGGCGGACGTCCCGGTCGTACTTGTCGGGATCGAGGCCCAGGATCCGGGCGAACCGGCTCCACAAGGCGTCCGGATCGGAGGCCGATTGCGGCACGGTCATCACATGGATCCGCTCGGGCGGAATCGCCGACTCCCAGCGGTCGAGCACGTGGGCCGGCCCATGCCGGCGCCAGAACCCATGGTGGACGGACTCGTCCGCCTCCGGCGTCCGGATCGCGGCAAGGAAGTCCCGATAGGGCATCGTCTCGCGGTTCTTGACGCGTTCCTGCCACACCGCCGGGATATGGCGGGTCAGGTTGCGGGCGCCGTAGACGACGTGCACCTCGGCCGGAGCGAGCGAGTCCACGGCTCGGGCCACGTCCCGCCGCCGCGCCCGCGAAAACGTCTCGTGGGACACGACGACACTGTCGCCACGCCATTTCTGGCTCCGCCGAACCACCGCTTGCCAGGCGCCGCGGGCGGCCGGGTCGCGATAGCCGGCGAAGCCCGAGTCGCGCAGGTCCATCGACGCGAGGAAGTGCGCGTTGCGCTTGCCCGGATAGAGAACACCGGCCGCGGCGAGCGCCTTGCGATTGTGCCGCAGGATGCTCTGGAGATAGGTCGTGCCGGTCTTCGGTGCCCCGATATGCAGAAATACGGTCGCCCCCGACGCAGCGGTCACGGTGGCGTGGCTCCTCGATGTCGAAGAACGTACGTGGGCAGGGGCGGGATCGAACCGCCGACCTTCCGCTTTTCAGGCGGACGCTCGT
>JALDXR010000640.1:0-2538 GCA_032154865.1 Nocardioidaceae bacterium | reverse complement strand
CCCAGGCTGACCATCATGCCGCGCCAGTCCGGGTCGTTCTGGATCACGGTGATGGCCGCGTCGGTCGACCAGATGTCACCGCCCAGATGTGCCGAGTCGAAGCCAGGCACAAACCGGTTGCCGTCCAGGTTGTAGATCCTCCCGGGCGAGATGGTCCCGGTCCCGTACGCGTTGGCCGCCTGCCAGGTCCACCAGCGGTTGCACTCCTGGCCCAGCCCGAAGTACGCCGGCACCGAGTTGTTGGCGTCCTCGGGGCGGCGCCATCCCGACTGCCCGTCGCAGCTCGTCGCGGAGCTGCCGCGGCTCTGCATGATGATGTCTTCGGGATCCGTGCCGGTCCCGTCCCCGCCGCCCGTGCTGGTTTGGCCCGCGGTGCACACCGAAGTGCGCTTCTGCGCGAGCGACACGAACTTCGACGTCTCGCCGAACTTGTCGTCGAGGTAGTCCTGGAGCTTCTTGTAGCCGGCGTGCTCGATCAGCGCCTTGAACTGGTTACACGACATGCTCGAGGTGATGTAGTAGGCGCCCGCCGTACCCAGCACGCCGTCGACGTCGCGATAGACCTCGTCCGACCAGCCCAGGTGCTTCGGCAGCTGACCGCTCGTCATCACGCCGTGGCTGACCACCGTCTCGGCCGCCATGTGCCCGACGATCGCGTTGGGGAAGGTCACCCCGTCGCGCATCAGCGCCTGCACGTTGCGCATCTTGAAGCGCTCGATGGTATCCGGACGCCCCTGATCCAAGACCAGGATGATCACCCGTGTCGGTTGATCGGACGGTTCAGGGCCCTGCGCCTCCGCGCTCGGCGCGGCGATCAGCCCGACCAGTACTCCGATCCCCAGCAGCGCTCCAACGATTCTCCGGCGGTCCATCCCGACCTCCCATGTCCGAGAGAGCCCCGAGGGTCCCTGATTGTCTACAGACTCGACCCGTGGTCGTCAAGATGCTTGCATCCTGTACCGAGGTACAGGATTACCGTGGTGGCAGGCCGGTCGCCACATGTCGGCGCCGGCAGGGGAGGAGCAGGATGACCGATCAACGGGATTGGGCGGCGGTGGACGCGTGCACCTTGCCGAGCGCCGAGCGACCGTTGCGGGTGGCCGAGTTCGACGCGTTGTTCGATGAACGGCTGGTTGGTGTCGAGCGCCTCGGTCCCACCCACGCTCGTATCGAGCTCCAGAGCGGCGACGTGACCCTCGCGATGGCAGCGGACCTGACCGAGCGGGAGACGTCCTGCTGCTCCTTCTTCAGCTTCTCCGTCAGCGGCTCCGACGAGTCCACGACGATCGAGGTCGGTGTCCCGGCGTCGCAGGCTGAGGTTCTGGAGGCCCTCATCACTCGTGCCGAGGCGCATCGTGGAGGCGACCAGTGACCACCACACTCCGAACCAGCGAGGTGGCCCGGGCGGCTGGCGTGAACCAGCAGACCTTGCGCTACTACGAGCGTCGCGGCCTGATCGCCGAACCCACTCGCAGCCCGGGTGGCCATCGTCTCTACCCGCAGGAGGCTGTGACCGTCGTACGCATCATCAAGGCGGCGCAGCGTCTCGGCTTCACGCTCGAGGAGGTCGCCGATCTGCTGGCGGCGGGCCAGCATCGGCACGGCAGGACGGTGGATCCCGGGCTGCAGACTCTCGCACGAACCAAGCTGGAGGAGATCGACGAGCGAATCGCCGACCTGCAGGCGATCCGGCAGAACCTCGTGGAGGCTTTGGACGCCGGCTGCGACGACATCACCGTCTGCGCGACGAGCGACTGTTGTTCCTTGCCCTTCGTAGAGATCGCGGGTCTCGAGGCCGCGCGATGAGCCAGATCAGGGATCGCCATCTGGTAGGCGCCGGCGTTGCAGCCTGCGCGGTCTGCTGTGCACCTCCGCTGCTTGCCTTCCTCGGGATCGCTGGCGTCGCGGCAACGGTCGCGACCCTGGCGTTCGCCGGCGTGGTGTTCGCCCTGGTCGTCGGCGCGGCGACATTGCTCGCGGTGTGGCATCGGCGACGCCAGGCCCGCCGACGAGCCTGCGCCACGACCGTGGGTCCGATCGATGTCGAGCTTTCGACGACAACGACACCGAAGCGGTCGGACTTGTGAGTACGACTCGCCGTCTCGCGGCACTGTTCACCCTGCTGATGCTGCTTTCGACCGCGGCCTTTGTGATCGGAGTGACCGTCGAGAAGAACCACGGGCACTCGGAGTCCAGTGTCGAACAGGCGCACTCCGGTGAGGTTTCCGAGGGCCAGGAACATGCCGAAGGCGAGGAGGCCGAGGGTGCCGAGTCCCACTCGGAGGAGTCGGAGACGATCGGTGGCATCGACGTGGAGAGCACTCCGATCATCGTGCTCGCCTCCGCACTGTCGCTGGCCGTGGCCGGTGCCGCGCTGAGGTGGCCTCGACGCGAAGTGTTCGTGGTCGCTGCCGTGTTCTGCCTCGCCTTCGCCGTGCTCGACTGGCGTGAGTTGGCGCATCAGCTGGATGAGGACGCCGCGACCGTCGCGACGTTCGCGGCGCTGGCGTTGGCCCTCCACCTGGGCGCCACCGCCGT
>JALDXR010000131.1:0-8267 GCA_032154865.1 Nocardioidaceae bacterium | reverse complement strand
CTATGTCGATCGCTACGCCGCCCGCACCAAGGGCATGTCGGCATCGGAGATCCGCGCCCTGTTCGCGGTGGCGAGCCGTCCCGAGGTCGTCTCGCTGGCCGGTGGGATGCCGAACATCTCCGGACTGCCGCTCGACGTCGTCGGCGCTGCCCTGCACGAGCTCGTGCTCGCCCGCGGTGCCGTGGCGATGCAGTACGGACCCGGCCAAGGCGATCCGGCCCTTCGCGAGCAGATCTGCGAGGTCATGCGGCCGGAGGGGATCGCGGCGCATCCCGACGACGTCGTCGTCACCGTCGGGAGCCAGCAGGCGGTCGACCTCGTGACCCGCGTCTTCTGCGACCCCGGCGACGTCGTGCTGTGCGAAGCGCCGAGCTACGTCGGCGCCCTCGGCGTCTTCCGCGCGTACGAGTGCGAGGTCGTCCATGTCGAGATGGACGACGAGGGGCTCGTACCCGAAGCGCTGCGGCAGGCCATCGCGGTCACCCGTTCGGCCGGCAAGTCGATCAAGTACCTCTACACGATTCCGAACTACCACAACCCGGCCGGCGTCACGCTGTCCGCCAACCGCCGGCCCGAGATCCTCGACATCTGCGCCGAGGCCGATCTGCTGATCCTCGAGGACAATCCGTACGGGCTGCTGGGCTTTCAGGCCGAGCCCCATCGCGCCCTGCGAGCCGACGAGGCCGACCGGATCGTCTATCTCGGCTCGTTCTCGAAGACCTTCGCTCCCGGGTTCCGGGTCGGCTGGGCGCTGGCGCCCCATGCGGTGCGGGAGAAGCTCGTACTCGCGCAGGAGTCGGCCACGCTGTGCCCGCCGGTGTTCTCGCAGTTCGCCGTGTCGACCTATCTCGCGACCCATGACTGGCAGGGTCAGATCAAGCAGTTCCAGGAGACCTATCGCGAGCGGCGCGACGCGATGCTCGACGCCCTCGCCGATCACATGCCGTCCGCGGCGACCTGGACCCGGCCGGACGGCGGTTTCTACGTCTGGCTGACGCTGCCCGAGGGCCTCGACGCCAAGGCGATGCTGCCGCGGGCCGTGACCGAGCGCGTCGCGTACGTCCCGGGCACGGCCTTCTACGCCGACGGCTTCGGCAGTCGGTGCATGCGGCTGTCGTACTGCCATCCGAGTCCGGAGCGGATCCGGGAGGGCGTACGCCGGTTGGCCGCGGTGGTCCAAGCCGAGATGGAGCTCCGGGAGACCTTCGGTGCGGCGCTCCCCCGGCAGCCGCGCGGCTACGAGGCGCCCAACCCCGACCTGTCCTGACGGCTCTGGAGGGCCCATGAGCGTGCAGTCCGATCGCGTCGTCGTCTTGGCGGGCGGGCTGTCGCATGAGCGCGACGTGTCCCTGCGATCCGGACGCCGGGTCGCCGACGCGTTGCGGCAGGCCGACTTCGAGGTCGAGCAACGCGATCTCGACATGCACCTGGTTCCGCACCTGCAGGCCGATCCGCCGGCCTGTGTCGTGCCGCTGCTCCACGGTGAAGACGGGGAGGACGGCGCGTTGCAGGAGGTGCTCGCGCTGCTCGGCGTGCCGCATGTCGGCTCGACGGCGCCGGCCTGCCGGCTCGCCTTCGACAAGGCGGTGGCGAAGTCGGTCGTCGCCAGTGCCGGACTGTCGACGCCGGACGCACTAGCGTTGCCCGCCGAGACGTTCCGCGAGCTCGGCGCGGCTTCGATGATGGACGCTCTGGTGAGTCAGCTCGGGCTTCCGCTGGTCGTGAAGCCCACTCGAGGCGGTTCGGCGCTGGGTGTCCACGTGGTGAATCAGCGCGAAGACCTGCCGAGTGCCATGGTGGGCTGCTTCTCTTACGGACCTATCGCCCTGGTTGAGCGGTTTGTCGGGGGCACCGAGGTGGCCGTGACCGTCGTCGGGGACGGCTCGGACGCGACGGCGCTCCCGGTCGTGGAGATCCGGCCGGACGGCGGCGTCTACGACTACAGCGCCCGCTACACCGCCGGCGCGACGGAATTCGTGGTCCCGGCGCAGCTGTCCGAGGCGGCATCGGAGGCCTGCGCCGCGTCGGCGATCGCAGCGCACCGGGCCCTGGGGCTGCGGGACCTCTCGCGATCGGACCTGATCGTCGCCGACGACGGGTCGGTCTGGTTCATCGAGGTCAATGTCTCGCCCGGGATGACCGAGACGTCTCTGGTGCCGCTGGCGGTGGAGGCGGCCGGGACCACACTCAGCGCCGTGTGCGGCGACCTGGTACGGCGGGCCATCGACCGCAAGGGCTGATTGCTCGGTCGCGGGGCTAGTCGAGAATTGTCGACATATCGCTATTCGCCGTCGGTCGGCGGTGGCAGCTTCGCGTTCGGATCCATCAGAGCGACGATCCGCTCGAGATCCTCGATCGTGGCGTACTCCACGACGATCTTGCCCTTCCGCTTGCCGAGGTCGACCCGGACTCGAGTGTCGAACCGCTCGGAGAGGCGGTTGGCGAGATCGGCCAGCCGGGGGGCGACGACCGTGCCGGGCCTGCGGCGCTGTCCGCGCCCCTTGCGCTTGTCACCGCCGCCGACCGCCACGATCTCCTCGACCGCACGGACCGACAGCCCCTCGGCGACGATCCGGCGCGACAGCACCTCCTGCTCCGCCGGGCTGGACATGGCGAGGAGAGCGCGGGCGTGGCCGGCGCTCAACAGCCCGGCGGCCACCCGGCGCTGCACGGCGCCCGGCAACCGCAGCAGCCGAAGTGTGTTGGAGATCTGCGGTCGGGACCGGCCCAGCCGACGTGAGAGCTCCTCCTGGGTGCAGGAGAAGTCGTCGAGCAACTGCTGATAGGCAGCGGCCTCCTCCAGCGGATTCAGCTGCGCACGGTGCAGGTTCTCGAGGAGTGCGTCCCGCAACAGATCCTGCTCGGAGGTCTCCCGGAGGATCGCCGGGATCGTCGCGAGACCGGCCTTCTGGACGGCCCGCCAGCGACGCTCCCCCATGACCAGTTCGTAGTTGCCGTCGCCGACGGATCGGACCACGACCGGCTGTAGCAGGCCGACTTCACGAATCGAGTCGACCAACTCGGCCATCGGCTCCTCGTCGAAGACCTGGCGCGGCTGGCGTGGGTTCGGACTGATGCGATCGGTCTCGATTTCGACGAAGCTCGCCCCGTCGACCGGCGCCAGCCGTTTGTCCGTCCCGGGCGCGGCCGACGACGGTTCGGCGTGCTCGATCGTCGGCGTACCGGTCGGGATCAGGGCCCCCAAGCCGCGGCCCAAACCTCGGCGCGTCGTCGTCACGAGCTCTCCCCGCTCTGGTCCGTCGGTGCGTTGTCAGTCGATACCCCGCTCGGCGTGGAGGAGTTCGCCGCATCGCGTCGATGAGCTCCCTGCATGTCCGGTGGCGCTGCTGTCGTGGTCGGCGCCTTGGGGATCGGCCGGCTCGCGAGCTCACGCGCAGCTTCCAGATAGGACAGCGCGCCGGGGGACGTGGGGTCGTACGTCATCACCGTTTGTTGATAGCTCGGCGCCTCGGAGATCCGGACCGAACGTGGCACCGCGGTGTTGAGCACCTTGTCGCCGAAGTGGCTCCGCACCTCGTCGGCGACTCCGGCCGACAGCCGAGTCCGGGCATCGTGCATCGTGAGCATGATGGTCGTGATGTCGAGGTCGGGGTTGAGATGCGACTGGATGAGTTCGACGTTGCGCAACAGCTGGCCCAGGCCCTCTAGTGCGTAGTACTCGCACTGGATCGGGATCAGCATCTCGCGGCCGGCGACCAAGGCGTTGACCGTCAGCAGACCGAGGGACGGTGGGCAGTCGATCAGGATGTAGTCCACCCGATCCGGCGTGTCCTGGACCTCGTCGAGGTACTCGTTGACGACGCGCCGAAGTCGCGACTCGCGGGCCACCAGCGAGACGAGTTCGATCTCCGCACCGGCGAGGTCGATCGTCGCCGGAACGACGATCAGACCGTCGACGTCGGGACATGGCTGTACGAGCTCTCGCAACCGCCTCGCGTCGACGAGCGCGTCGTAGGTGCCGGGCGTCCCTTCGGTGTGGTCCACCCGCAACGCCGTCGACGCATTGCCCTGCGGATCGAGGTCGATCACCAGAATCCGAAGCCCGTGTTGGGCAAGCGCGGCCGCGACATTGACGGTCGTCGTCGTCTTGCCGACACCGCCCTTCTGGTTCGCCACGACAATCACGCGTGGAGAATCTGGCCGTGGCAGGTGCCTGATCTCCCGGCTGCGCTGGAGAGCGCGTAGCTGCTCGTCGGTCTCGATCGCCAATGGCGTCGATGCGTCATCCCGCATGAGGTCGTACCCCGTAGCTTCCGGATAGCGAGCCGTCCCCGGAGCTGGCGCCGGACCGAATCCGTGCTCGACCTCCGGCTCGACGCGAAACCGATCAGGGTGTCGGTTCTGCGTTTCGATCATGGGATCAACCTCGTCCTGTTCCGCCGTCGCTGCATGCCGCCCGAGACTTTGTTTCACGTGAAACACGGTGCTCCTCACATGATTGACCGGTCGGCCATCCGAGACCGGCAACGACCCGCCACGGGTGATCCTTGGGCACTACTTTGCCTGATGATCCCGGCCAGCCGAGACCCGAAACGACCGATGTCTCATTCACCGGAGCCACCCTGGGCATCCGGCGCTGGGCGTCGAGCCGACTCGCGCGGGCCGATCGTGACCACGACGGCCCGCGTGGGAACACTCAACACTCCTTCACCGTATTGCTCGACCCGAGCTTCTGTCGCGCCGAGCTTGCGCAGTGTGGAAAATGCGGCGTCGAGCTCCTGGGTAGCCAACTCGCCCTTGAGCGCGAGCAGTGTGCCGCCCGGCCGGATCAGCGGAACGCACCACTGCGCCAATCGATCGAGTGGGGCAACCGCCCGCGCCGTCACGGTGTCGTAGCGGACGTCGTCGGGAAGCTCGCCGGCTCTGGCCCGTACGATCCGGACCTGCCCGAGGCCGAGTGTCTCGATCGCCTCTTCGAGGAACCGGACCCGCCGCAGCATCGGCTCGATGAGGGTAACCCGGAGGTCCGGACGACCGAGCGCCCAGACCAGGCCGGGAAGACCCGCGCCGCTGCCCACGTCGGCCACAGTGCACTCCGGAGCGAGCGCCGGAGCGACCACCGCGCAGTTCAAGAGATGTCGCTCCCACAGCCGTGGCACCTCTCGAGGGCCAATCAGGCCGCGTTCGACTCCAGCCGAAGCGAGAAGGTCTGCGTACGCCACCGCGCGGTCAATCGCCGCGCCGAAGATGGACCGGGCGACTGCCGGAGGCGGCGGTGTTTCACGTGAAACCGCGGGCGTCACGAGCGATGCACGACGACCTGTCGGTGCGGCTCCTCGCCCTCGGACTCACTGCGCAAACCCGCCGCGGCAACCGCGTCGTGGACGACCTTGCGCTCAAACGGATTCATCGGATCGAGCCGAACCGGGTCGCCGGAATCTTGGACTTCCTTGACGGTCCGCTCGGCGAGGGACACCAGCTCCTGCCGACGAGCTGCGCGGTGCCCGGCGATGTCGAGCATCAGCCGGCTGCGCTGACCGGTCTCGCGGTAGACCGCCAACCGGGTCAGCTCCTGCAAGGACTCGAGCACCTCGCCGTCGCGACCGACGAGGGACTGCAGATCTCCACCGACAACGGACACCGCTGCCCGATCGCCTTCGACATCCATGTCGATGTCGCCGTCCAGATCGGCGATGTCGAGGAGCTCCTCGAGGAAGTCGGCAGCGATGTCGCCCTCGCGCTCGAGGTCGGCCATCCGACCGGTGCCGGACTCTGCTTTGGATTCAGACTCCTCGGCGCTGTCCACTGCCTCGTCGACGTCCGGCGTTGCCTCCGTCATCCCGTAACTCCTCGCTTCCATCGGACCGCAGTCGGCCATCAGCCGCTGGGTGGCTTCTTGCCCGAGCTCTTACGCTGCGAACGCGACTGCCGTTTCGGCTGCTGTCTCGGCTTGGACTGTGCGGGGGTGGCCGGATTGGAGCCAGAGCCAGAGCCGGAGCCGGACTTCGCCTTCCCCTTGCTCTTGCCCTTGCCCTTCGGCGGGACCGCCTTGGTGACGGCCGCCAGCGGATCCTCGGCCACCTCACGGCCGTGCGCCCGGTCGCGATCCTGCTTCGCCTTGAACGCCGGCGTGCCGGGCGCCGGGTTGTTGCGGATCACGTAGAACTGCTGGCCCATGGTCCACAGGTTCGACGTCGTCCAGTAGAGCAAGACGCCGATCGGGAACGCGATGCCGCCGACCGCAAAGACGACCGGCAGCACGTAGAGCAGCAGCTTCTGCTGCTGGGCGTACGGACCGGTCAACGCCGACTCGGGCATGTTCTTGCGCATCAACTGGCGCTGCGTCGTGAAGGTCGTCGCCGTCATCGACAGCACCAACACGATGGTGACGACACCCACGTGCCAGGACGCGTTGCCCTGCCAGAAGTCGATGAACCGGTCGGCGATCCGGGCACCGAAAATCGTCGCCTGGGACAGCGAGTCGGCCTGCTCCTGAGTCAGCAGACCCTTCGCCCGCTCATGCGCGGCGTTGTCGAGCAGCCGGAACAGCGAGAGGAAGACCGGAGCCTGCAGGATCAGCGGCAGGCAGGAGGCGAACGGGTTCGTGCCCGACTCCTGGTAGAGCTTCATCGTCTCTTGGGACAGCCGCTGCCGGTCGTGGCCGTACTTCTTCTGCAGCTCCTTGACCTTGGGCTGCAGCAACTGCATATTGCGGCTGGCCTTGATCTGCCGAACGAACAGCGGGATGAGCATCGCCCGGATGGTCGCGGTCAGGCCGATGATCGCCAGCGCCCAGGTCCAGCCCGAGTTGTACGGGAGCACCAGGTCGAAGATCCAGTGCCATGCGATCAGGATCGCCGACGTGGCGTAGTACAGCGGCGTGATGATCGCCGTACCGACGGCGACGAAGAAGTCGATCATGGCCTTCCTTGGTGCGCGGTCGCGGTCGCCTCATCCGAGGACGAACGAACGGGAGGGACCGGATCCAATCCGCCGGCCGCCCACGGGTGACATCGGGCCAGCCGTCGTACGGTGAGGACGGTACCCCTCATCGCTCCGTGCTTGGTCACTGCCTCCAGCGCGTAGGCCGAGCAGGACGGGTAATAGCGGCACACCTGGCCGTAGAGCGGACTGATCACGGCGCGGTAGGCCTTGAGGAGGCCGATGAGTACGTACTTCACCGGACCGGACCTATCAACCTGGCGAGACAGCCGTCGAGATCGTCGCCGAGCCGGCCGGTCGACGCGGCGGCGGCCGGGGCGAGGGCCCGCACGACGAGGAGCGGAGTGCCCGGGATCGAGACCAGGCGCTCGCGAATCAGATGGCGAAGCCGGCGGCGGACTCGATTGCGCGTCACGGCGCCACCGACCGTACGGCCGACGATGAAACCGACTCGAGGAAAGTCACCCGGCGGGCCGGCCCGATGAACGAGGGCATGCACGACCACGGTCGCACTGCCGGCTCGTCGACCGCTCCGCATGACGGCCGAGAACTCCTCGCGCGACCGCATCCTGGCTCCGGCGGGCAACACAACGGCGGGCTCCGTCGGGCTCAGGCAGCCAGGCGCTGGCGACCCTTCCGCCGCCGGTTCGACAGCACCGATCGACCGGCGCGAGTGCGCATCCGCAGGCGGAAGCCGTGCGTCTTGTGCCGGCGCCGGTTGTTGGGCTGAAACGTACGCTTGCTCACTTCGAACAGCTCCAGATCGAATGAATCGTTCGTGTCTAAGGGGTCGTCGCCACGACGACAGTCACGACACGATTTCACCCGGAGGCCCAGGCGAGGGCAGGCACACGACAGCCGTCGAACGCAGTCCGACCTCAAAACGATACGGTCCGCCTCCCGGCATCGTCAAACGCGCGCGATGCCCGCTTCGTGCGAAATCGCCCGCGGAACCTGTGGACAACCGCTTGCTGTCGGCCCCGAATCGTTGTTACCGTCCCGCGATCAGCTTGGTTTTCCACAAGCCGGTAGGCGCCATACCGTACACATCTTGTGGAAAACCGTGTGGAAGCTTCGTGGATTCCGCCGACACTCTCGGGACGCGGACGAACCATGATCCGCCCGTCGTGCCGACGAAACACGAGCGACGAGCGGACGGGGAGGTCAAACGGTGACCGACCACACCACGGGGATCGACACTCCGGGCGGAGCCGAAGCCAGCGTGAACACCGACGAACTCACCAATTCCTGGCAGGTACTCATCGACGACCTGCCGTCCAGCCAGCGCGCCTGGATCAGCGCGTCGCAACCGGTGACCCTGCACGGCAACACGGTCATCGTCGCGGTGAAGGACGACTTCACCC
>JALDXR010000130.1:0-8293 GCA_032154865.1 Nocardioidaceae bacterium | reverse complement strand
CCCCCCCCCCGCGATCGTATCCAGGAGCCGCCGATGCGCCGCCGTCAGGCCGTACTAGCTCTTCTTCTTGGGGAGTTCACCGGTCGCGACCAGTTCGTGCGCGACGTCGTTGAGCTTCAGGCGGTGTTCCTGCGAGTAGCGCCGCAGCACCTCAAATGACTGCTCGGCAGTAAGGCCGAACCGCTCCATGAGCATGCCCTGGGCGAGGCCGACGCGTTTGCGAGCATCGATCGACTGGGCGACCGCGTATTCCTTGCGGGCGGTCGCTAGTGCCACCGAGGCATGGCGGGCGAGGATATGGGCGACCGCGACGTCATCGCCGTCGAAACTGAGCGGCTCATGGGCATAAAGGTTCAGCGCCCCGATCAACGCACGCCTACTCGCCAGGCGCGTGCTGACGACGCTACGGACCCCCAGACTTGCGAGTTCACTCCCCCACCGCGGCCACCGCACATCAGACGCAGTGTCGTAGACCACGATGTGACCACCAGGCTCTGGGGGCAGAGCCAGGACCGGTCCCTCATCCAACTGCGCTTGCAGTCGGGCCGCTTGCTCCGCCACCTCGCCCGTCGCCGCCACGGTCTCGATCCGGTTCTCCGGATGGAGGAACATCACGTCGGCGAAGTCGCAGTCGACCGCGGTCAGGGCGTACTGGACCACCTGATCGACCGTCTCGTTCAGGGAGCGTCGTCCATGCAGCTCAAGAGCGAGCCGCCCGAATTCCTCGGCAAGTGACGCATCCATCGCTCTCTCCCGCATCTCGATGGGTCGGACCCGTTCTTGCCGGGCGTAGCGACACCATGCGTGGACGGTCCGAGGCGAGCCTACTGCCGAAGCTGCCGGGAGAGAACCCAGCGCCAGATCGTCAGTCGTCCGAGAACGTGAACAGCTCGCCGACGGCCTGCCCGTTCGCGAACTCGAGCGTCCGGGTGCCCGCGATCCGGTCCGGCTCGGCGTCCCAGATGTCGTCAGCGGTGATGGTCTGCCCCGCCACCTGATGCTACGAACCTCCCGATTCCCTGTCCACAACACGGTTCTGCGATCCGTCTCGTTCGCGCAGCTACGGAGTCTGGCGGTTATACGGACGACCGACTTGGGGCTAGTGCCGACCCGGTTCGTGGGCGTACGCTATCGGCTTACTGGGGTTAGGACGAAGCCTCTCCGTTCTGCGAGAGGTGCCCGCATCATGGTCTCCGATCTCGACCCGATGGAGTTTGCCCGGCTCGCCGAGGCGTTGCGGGCGCCGCGGACGTCGACCCGCACGGTTGAAGAGATCGTGGACTACGTGCGCCAGCAGCTGTACGCCGATCATGCCGGCGTCACCTTGATTCGCGGCGGGAGGCTCGAGACGGTCGCCGCCAGTGGCGACACCGTCCAACTGGTCGACGCCATTCAACATGAGCTGGACGAGGGCCCGGGACGGGACGGTTCCTGGCATCGTCAGACACTTCTTATCGAGGACCTGACCGACGACGGCCGTTGGCCCCAGTGGGCCTCGGCGGTGTGCACGCTGGGCATCGCCAGTGTGCTCGCGGCCGAGTTGAGGGGCCATGGGGCTCGGCGACTCGGTTTGATCAACGTCTATTGCACCCAGCGCCGCACGTTCACTGACGACGACATCGCCTTCGTGAGCATTTTCGCCCGGCACGCCGCGATCGCCCTGGCCGAATCACTGCACGAGACCGGCCTCTACATGGCCATGGACACTCGCAAGTTGATCGGCCAAGCCCAAGGACTCCTCATGGAGCGGCACGGCCTCCAAGCGATGGAAGCCTTCGAGGTGCTGCTCCGCTACTCCCAAGACCACAACATCAAACTCCGCTACGTCGCCGAACACCTGTTAGCGGCCCGACAACCGCCCGCACCGGGAGCGATCACCAACGGCGCGGAGAACACGATGCCCGATCCCAACCTGATCCTTCGGAGCGTCACAACCCACAGACCAGGCTCCGGGCCGGAGCCGACCACAATGTCTGAGATACCAAGGCATGGACGACAACCCGGTGGATACGGCTATTCCGGTCACTCGCTGCTGGGCTTTCCGTCCAGTCAGTAGGCACGTGCACGTCACGTTGCCATCGGAGCTACCGCCCGACCTGCACTTATGCCCAGGCGGTGTGGCTGCCCGGGTTCGCGCACTACCGACGCTGGCGTTGACCTTGGAGATAGGGGTACTTCTAGAAGCACCCATGAGAGCGAGCTGGTCCTGATGCCCACGATCAACATCGACGTGCCTGACGAGCTGGCCAAGCAGGTCTCGGCGCGAGAACTCCCTGTCTCGGCCATCTGCCAACGCGCCCTGAGGGCGGAGATCTCGCACCTGCAGATGATCGAACAAGCCGTCGGGATAATCATTCAGGTCGGCAAGCCCGCCGTGGATATCGGCTTCAGGGGACGCTGGCTGGTCGAGCCTGACATCGAGAAATCCCGAGCCGGCCTGGATGAGGGCGCGTACTGGGGCGTGGCGCTGACCAAGCGAGGCCGAATCGCGATCTACCGAGCGCATGTGGACGGTGAGTGGGCAGCGTCGCTCTCGGACTATGACACCTTCGACAACGCCATCGCCGACGACCTCCCGGAAGAGATCATCGCCAAGGCGAAGAAAGCACTCAGTGACGCGGACGTCATGTGGCGCGACATCTGACGCGAGTCCAAGGGCCCTGCGACCGGTGCCGTGCGCGGTCTCCCAGACCTGGTAGTGCCTCGATGCGCTATGGCTACCGGTCTAAAAGGGAGTAGTACGACGTTTCGGGGCGAAGCGACCGCGTATTGGCATGCCTTGTGCCGTGTCTGGGTACGTGTGCTTGGCGCCAGAGTTGGCGCGGTGGGACGGAACACGGAGTTGGCTCATGGAGATCGTTGGGCTGATCATCGCGGGGATCACCATTGGCCTGCTCGGGAAGTCCTGGCTGCTCCCGGCGGCCGCGACGACATTGTCTCTGTCGCACACGATTCATAGAAGGTGATTGTCATGGCCGGGACGATGCGAGCTCCGCGCAGCCGTGGAGCAGTGAGCGGGACCCTGCTGGTGATGCTCGGAGTTTGGGGTGCCGTCGTTCCTTTCGTGGGACCGTACTTCGACTACGCCTACACACCCGACAACCCGTGGAACTACACAAGCGGCAGACTCCTCCTGGAGATCCTGCCTGGTGTCGTCGCCGTGCTCGGTGGCCTACTGGTGCTGGGCAGTGCGAACCGTGCGGTGGCAGCCTTCGGCGGTTGGCTGGCCGCGTTGAGTGGTGCATGGTTCGTTCTCGGCGTTCCGCTCACGACCATCTGGGAAGGCCCGACGGTCGGAGAGCCGATCGGCGACACCACGCAGCAAGTCCTCGAGTACGTCGGCTTCTTCGGCGGACTTGGCGTCGCGATGGTGTTTCTGGCCGCGTTCGCGTTGGGCCGATTCGCCGTGGTGGGCATTCGGGAAGCTGAACGCGCTGAGCAAGTGGTGACACCTGAGGAGCCCGCTTCGACCTCGCACCCGGCGACACCCGATCGGGACCAGGAAACCGCCGAACTACACCACAGCCGTTAGCGCAGCCGTCCCGAGCCCTTGGCTGCTGGGGCGTGGCGGAAGACGATCGGATGGCGGGTGGCGGCGAGCGGAGGTAGCGTGTCGAGTGTCCGAGGGGGACGGGTCCGAAGCTCTCGACGAAGGAACCGGTCGTCCTCATGAGCGATTTTGACTACGCGGTGGATTTCGCCACGATCGCGGCAGCCCTCCACGCGGCTCCCACACCGAACGAAACCGCGGACGACATCGTGGCCTACGTCCGTCAGCAACTCGATGCCGATCATGGCAGCATCACCGTCATCGGCTCCCGCAAGCGACTCGAGACCATCGCGCCCACTGACCGACTTGCTGAGCAACTGGACCAGGAGCAGTACAAGCTTCGCGAAGGCCCCTGCTACGACAGCTCCTGGCACGCCCAGACCCTGACGTCGACTAACCTCGCCGACGACGAGCGTTGGCCGCGGTGGGCCGCCCGGGCCAGCGCACTCGGCGTGGTGAGCCTTCTCGCCGTCGAACTGACCACGGTCGACGACCAGCGCCTTGGGTCGATCAACAGCTACTGGACCCGGTCCCGGGACATCACTCCCGACGACGCCGCGTTCATGAGCATCTTCGCCCGTCACGCGGCGTTGGCCCTGGCACAGGCCTGGAACGAGGACAGTCTGAACGTGGCACTCGACGGCCGCAAACTCATCGGCCAGGCTCAGGGCATCCTCATGGAACGCTACGACCTCGACGAGGCCAGAGCCTTCGAAGTCCTGCGCCGCTACTCCCAAGACCACAACATCAAACTCCGCGACGTCGCTGCCTACCTCATGGCAACCCGCCAACTCCCGATATCGGGCGACCTCCAGCCGTGAGCACCACGACGGCCACACGACGCTGTCCGCGGGCGCGCCGCTGCACGGCAACGAATGGCCGCGGCAGTTCTTGCCCTACCACACGCACGGGCGGAGGCGTACCTTTCAAAGTAGTCCGTCCAGAAGGCGGCGACACTCTGAATCCGGCACGGAAGGCCCTGGCCGACCATGCAATCCCACGACGCCCTAGCCTTCGCCGAGCTCGCGGCAAGTCTGCAATCTGCTCCCACGCCGACGGAAACGGCCGGGGACATCGTCAGTTACGTCCGAGCCCAGCTCGACGCCGACCAGGCAGGCATCAGCGTCATCGGCTCTCGTAGCCGGCTGACAACGACCGCGCCGACCGCGCCACTGGTCGAAGAGCTGGACAGACTGCAATCCGTTCTCGGCGAAGGCCCGTGCTACGACAACACGTGGCCGGGCCAGACCCTCACAAGGTCCGCCCTCGCCGATGATGGGCGTTGGCCGACGTGGGCCAGGGAAGCCGCCGCACTGGGCGTCGCGAGCCTGCTCGCCTCCGCGCTGACCACTGTCGAGGGTCGGAGGATCGGTTGCATCTGCGCCTACTGGACACAGCCCCGCTCGTTCATCCAAGACGACGTCGCGTTCATGGCCATCTTCGCGCGCCACGCCGCACTCGCCTTGTCCCAAACGTGGAACGATGCCGGCCTCCACACGGCACTGGACACCCGCAAGTTGATCGGCCAGGCCCAAGGACTCCTCATGGAACGCTACGACCTCGACGAAGCCAGAGCGTTCGAAGTGCTGCGCCGCTACTCCCAAGACCACAACATCAAACTCCGCGATGTCGCTGCCCACCTGATCGCAGCCCGGCAACTCCCCACCATCGCATCCCGGCAACACCCCAAAGCGGACAAGACCGCCTAGCTGCTCCCCCGCCGGCGGGAGTCGGGGCCACTGTTGTGGACCTGAGCTCGCCCGTGGCCGATTCGGATGCGAGTCAGCGGGTACGAACCGGGGCAGGTCGAGGTTGCGGAGCGCTACGCAGCCTTGACTGAGGCTCCGGTCGTTCGGCGAAGTGCGACTGGAGCCGTGCTCACGGAACGGCCGTTTCAGCGGCCGGAGCCTCAGCCCGCCGCGTCCAGCCTCATCGAGTCTTCCGCGACTCCCCCAGCGGAAGGGAGCTTGCGAGTGGTCACCAGGTCTTCGGCGACCTGGCGGAGCTTGACGTTGTGGTGCTGGGAGTAGCGGCGCAGCACTTCGAACGCTCTGGCTTCGTCGAGGTCGTAGCGCTCCATGAGGATGCCCTGGGCCTGGCCGATCAACTTGCGGGTGTCCAGCGCCGTGTTGAGCCCGGCCTCTGTGAGCGACTGTGACAAGGCGATCGCGGCGTGTCGGGCGAAGATGTTCGTGAACGCGACGTCGTCGGCGGTGAAGTTCTGGGGCCGGGTCCAGTAGACATTGATCGAGCCAATCCGCCGGCCCCCGTTGGCGACCAGCTCGGCGGCGAGCACACTGGCGATGCCCAGCGCAGTCACCGCCGAGGTCCACCGGGGCCAGCGGCCGTCGGCGGCCAGGTCCCTGATCATCAGGGTTTGGCGATGCCAGGAGCTGTCCCGGCAGGGGCCCTCGTCCAGCTCATATTGGTAGGCGTCGGCCAGTTGCACGAGGTCGCCCGTGGCCGCGACCGTCTCGAGCTTGCGACCGCGGATCAACGTGATCCCGGCGTGGATGGCGTCGAGCTGCTTACGCACGTACTCCACAATCCCGTCCGCCGTCTCCTCCGGGGTCGGCGCCGACTGCAATGACTCCGCGAGCCTCGCGAACTCGAGAGCATCAGATGGGGGGACCACGGCGCGAGCATCGTCCATAGCACGAATGTAGAACTAGTGATTGCTGATGTGCAACTATCGCAGAGAGTATGTATAGAATCTTCGGCGAGAGTTCGGGCGGATAGCTTCATGGTGCACGCTTGGCGCATGGAAGGTGCGGTCGTGGATGACGGCGTGGACCGCGCTGAGGGTGTCTACAGCATCGGGGCGGTCGCCCGCATGCTCGGAGTGCCGGCGCAGACATTGCGGGCCTGGGAGGACCGGTATCAACAGATCGTGCCCATTCGAAGCGACGGCGGGCAGCGTCTGTTCAGTCGTGACCAGGTGGATCAGCTCGTCTTCGTCCGCGATCTGATCCGGCAGGGCCTGCAACCGGCCGACGCCCACCGGCTTCTCGCCCAGCAGCGCCGAGCGGATGCTGCGTCCACCTCGCCCGAGAAGCGGCGCAACGCTCCCCGCGCCAGCCTCGAGGCGGCCATCGAGGTGCTGATCGCCGAGCGCGACCGGTACGCCGCCGAGTTCGCCGACTACTTCCTCCGCACCGAGGGCTACGTTGTGCAGGTCGTCCTCGACCCTGAGGAGGCCGCCCAGATGCTGCGCGACGAGCCACCGACCGTGCTCGTCGTCGATCTGCTGATGTCCGGCGGCGCCGGCCTCGAGCTTTGCCGGGCCGCACGAGACCTCGGCCCGGTCCCGGTCCTGGCGGTGTCCGCGGTCGAAATGAGCGACCAGGCACTGGCCGCCGGGGCGGAGGCGTTCTTGATCAAGCCGTTGGATTCGTTGCAGTTCGTGTCCACGGTTCGCGACCTGGCCGGAACCAGCGCCTACCTACGACGTGATCGGGGCCAGTGATGACCGACCGGCTGCCGAGCGGCTCCGACCGACTGGATGCCGTACTCGGAGGCGGCCTGCCCAGCAACGGGATCGCCTTGATTTGCGGCCTGCCGGGTGCCGGGAAGACGATCCTGGCCCAGCAGTACGTGTTCCACAACGCCACCGCGGACCGGCCCGCCCTCTACCTGTCGACGGTTTCCGAACCGCTCGACAAGATCCTGCGCTACGGCCAGTCGCTGGACTTCTTCGACCCCTCCGCACTTGGCACAAGGGTGATCTATGACGATCTCGGCCAGACCTTGAACGATGACGGGCTGGTCGGCGCGCTGGAGTCCGTCGCCGAACTCCTCCAGCGACACCGTCCCGGGCTCATCGTCATCGATAGTTTCCTGGCTCTGCGGACCTACGCGGCGGACCAGGAGGCGTTCAGGAGCTTCTTGCACGAGATGGCGGCGCGGCTTTCTGCGTGGCCGTTGACCACCTTCTGGGTCGGCGAGAACGACAGCGCCGACATCGCCGATGCTCCCGAGTTCGCAGTTGCCGATGCCATCGTGTCACTGAGCACTATCCGGGAGGCCGATCGCGACCGGCGGGTCCTTTCGGTCGTCAAACTCCGTGGCAGCGCCTCGCTGTCGGGCCAGCACGCATATCGGCTCTCCGCCACCGGCCTCGACGTCTTCCCTCGCATGGCCGACCCGGTCGAGTTCGACGAATACGGCGGGCCACCGGAGCGCATGTCGTCCGGCGTCTCGGCATTGGACGCCATGGTCTCCGACGGCTTCTACCGTGGTTCGTCCACCCTGATGGCCGGACCCTCGGGGATCGGCAAGACGCTGCTCGCACTTCACTTCATCTTCGAGGGAGCACAGAACGGCGAGACCGGCGTCATCGCCACGTTCCAGGAAAACCCGACCCAGCTGGAGCGCATCCTGAACGGATTCTCGTGGTCGCTGGACAATCCGGGCATCGAGCTCATGTACCGCACCCCCGTCGACCTGTATCTCGACGAGTGGGTCTACGACCTCCTTGACACCGTGGACCGCACCGGCGCCACCAGAGTCGCCATCGACAGCCTCGGCGACCTGCGAGCCTCCGCAGGAGAAGAAGTCCGCTTCCGCGAATACATCTACTCGCTCCTTCAACGCCTGGCCCGCGCCAACATCAGCATCGTCATGACCCAGGAAGTCCCCGACCTGTTCGGCGTCACCCGCCTGTCCGAATTCGGTATCTCCCATCTGTCCGACAACGTGATCCTGCTCCAGTTCCTCCGGGGGGACTCCCAGCTCAAGCGCGCA
>JALDXR010000639.1:0-2551 GCA_032154865.1 Nocardioidaceae bacterium | reverse complement strand
CTCGTACCTCGCTCGGCGGCCAGGCCCATCCACGGACCGAACCAGACACCCGGACAGACCGCGGGCCTGCGGGCCGATCCACGGCACTCGCCCGGCGCGGCGCGGTGAGATCGAGGGGAGTGTGGTGGGGGACACTGGGAGCTGTGCTTGCACGTGCTTGCAATTGCAAGCAGGATGGGGGTGTGAGCAAGCTGAAGGTCGGCAAGACCGTCGGAACGCTGGGCGACTATCTGCGTGATCAGCGTCGCCAGGCGGAGCTGACCTTGCGGCAGCTCGCCGAGCAGACCGGGGTCTCGAATCCGTACCTCAGCCAGATCGAGCGCGGGCTACGGCGTCCGTCGGCCGAAGTGCTTCAGCAGATCGCGAAGGCGCTTCGGGTCTCGGCGGAGACGCTCTACGTTCGCGCCGGCATCCTCGACCCGAGCCCTGACGGGGTGGAGTCGGTCGAGATCGCCGTACTCGGCGACGCCGCGCTCACGGAGCGGCAGAAGTCAGTGCTGCTCGACATCTACCGATCTTTCCGTCGAGAGAACGGCGGAGACGAGCCCGTCAGCGCCCCCGCTGACTGACGAGAGGACTCAAAGACATGGCACAGAACATTCCCGTGCCCGACCAGATCAAGAAGCCGACCCCGCTGTACGCCGTTGTCGGCGCCGGCGATGCCGTGATCGAGAAGATTCGCGGCATCGACCTCGACCCGGACTCCGTACGCGGTCAGGTCAAGGACATCCCCACCAAGGCGCAGGCGACGGCGACCAAGGCCCAGGCCAAGGCGACCGAGCGCTTCGGCACCGTCGTCGAGGACGTGAAGCATCTCCCCGACCAACTGCGTGCGCTGCCCGATCGGGCCCAGGCCGTGGCGATGCAGGCGATGGGCCAGGCCACCGAGGCCTACGCCGACTTCGCCAAGCGCGGCGAGATCGTCGTCCAGCGGGTCCGCGGGCAGGTTGTCGTCGGAGGCGCGGAGTCCGGGGCCAAGAAGACGACCAAGTCGGCCCCGACCACGGCGAAGTCGACCACGTCGCCCAAGAAGTCGACGTCTCGGGCAAAGAAGACGACCGACTCGACCGACTGAGAGTTACGCTCGAAGGCAGCGGTCTCCCGGCCGGAGTCCCGACTCCATTACCGAGAGGTCGGGAGATCGTGAACGCCGAATCCAAACCTGTCGTCGGAGCCCGTCGGCGTGCCACGCACGCGCCGGCGGGCTCCTTCGCATCGGTACGCGAGGCAGCGATCCCACGACACGAGATAGGCTCGATGCGTGATCGACCTGTTCCAAGTGCAGAACAACCTGATGCTGGCGCTGACGCTGGTGTTGTTCGTCTGCAAGGCGGTCGCCTTCGTCGACGCGGCGACCCGGCCGCCGGCGCTGTTCGTCGCGGCCGGCAAGCAGACCAAGCCCTTCTGGCTGTTGATCCTCGGCCTGGCGGCGGTCTACAACATGTTCGACTGGAACCCGATCGGCATCCTCAACATCATCGGCATCGTCGCCGCCTTCGTCTATCTGGCCGATGCCCGGCCCGCGATGAAGGCGCTGCGCCGCTGACCATGCGGCTGCACGTCGTCACCGGAGACATCACCGAGCAGACGGTCGATGCGGTCGTCAACGCCGCCAACCGGAGCATGCGCGGGGGTGGCGGAGTGGACGGCGCGATCCATCGGGCCGGCGGCCCGGCGATCCTCGCCGACTGTGTCGAACGCTTCCCGAACGGCCTGGCGACCGGCGCTGCCGGCTGGACCACGGCCGGCGATCTGCCGTCGCAATGGGTGATCCACGTGGTCGGGCCGAACTGGAACGCCGGCGAGCGTCAGCCCGATCTGCTGGCCTCGTGCTACCGCGAAGCGCTGCGGGTGGCCGACGAGCTCGGCGTCGAGACCCTCGCGTTCCCAGGCGTCTCCACCGGAATCTACGGCTGGCCGCTGGACGACGCCGCTCAGATCGCGGTTCGTACCGTCCGGGCGACGCCGAGCGACGTGGCCGAGGTCCGCTTCGTCGCGTTCGACGACCGGGCCGCCGGGGCGCTGCGCGGCGCTCTCTGACCGTCGCCGTTGCGCATGGCGCAATCAGAATGCATGGTACGCACCAATTCGGGTACCTGCGGTTGACCGAAGTGCGGTGATCCGAGAGTGTCACGTACGACACGGGATCAGTCCAAACCGAAGGATTCATGCCGATGGCGACCGATCAGCACGATCCGACCAAGCCCGCCGACGACCCAGCCTCGGGGCCGCCCGGAGGGGCCAGATCGTCCCTCGCGGGCTCCATCGACTGGCTCGTCTTCGGCGTCACCGCGGTGGCGTCGCTGGCCTTCGTGGCGTGGGGTGTGCTCGACCGCACCTCACTCGCCACCCAGTCCGGCGAGGCGACCACCTGGGTGATCACGAACGGCGGCTGGCTGTTCGTCCTGCTCGCGTCGGTGTTCGTCGTCTTCATCCTGTGGATCGCCGCCAGCCGGTACGGCAAGATCCCGCTCGGTCGCGACGACGAGAAGCCCGAGTTCCGTACGTCGTCGTGGATCGCGATGATGTTCAGCGCCGGCATGGGCATCGG
>JALDXR010000638.1:0-2557 GCA_032154865.1 Nocardioidaceae bacterium | reverse complement strand
AGCATGTGGAAGGGCGATGAGGTCGACTCCCGCGCGGTGCCGGTCAAGACGATGAAGGCCACCGCCCCCAACGCCGCCCCCTCGGTGACCCCGAGGACGTCCGGGCTCGCGAGTGGGTTGCGGGCGAAGGTCTGGGTCAACGCGCCGGACATACCGAGCGCGGCGCCGACGACGACGGCGACCATCGTCTGCGGCAGCCGGACGTCGAGCACGATCGCCTGCTGGAACTGTTCGGCTTCGCCGCCGAGTAGAATCCGGACCACCTTGACCACGGGAACGTCGAAGTCGCCGAGAGCGAGGTTGACCGCGACCACGACCAACAGCAGGAGCAGGCCGAGTCCCGCGACGACTGCCGCCCGGATCGGTACCAGCCACGACAGCCGCCCGAGTCGCAGCGCGGCCGATCCGCTAGGACGGGCCTCGATGGTGGAGGGGGTCGCCGTCACAGCCGCACTAGCCTCGCCCGTCGTACGAGCAGGATGAACGCCGGACCGCCGATCAGGGCCATCACGATGCCGACCTGGAGCTCGCCGGGCGGGGCCACGACCCGGCCGAGTACGTCGGCGAGCAGGACCAGCAGCGCACCCACGAGCGCGGCGTACGGGAGGATCCAGCGGTAGTCGACTCCGGCCAGGAACCGGGCGACATGCGGAACGACGAGTCCCACGAACACGATCGGCCCGCAGCCCGCCGTCGCGGCGCCGGTGAGCAGCATGACGGCCGCGATCCCCATGATCTTGTGCCGCATCGGATGCATGCCGAGGGACCGGGCGACGTCGTCGCCGAGCTGCAGGACGTTGAGACCCGGTGCGGTCGCGGCCGCCAGCAGGAGCCCGAGGAGCAGGAACGGGAGCACCTGCCACAGCACGCCGAGATCGCGGCCGTCCAGTGAGCCGACCACCCAGATCCGGAAGTCGTCGAGCGCCTGAGGTTCTCGGAGCACGATCGCCGAGGTGAACGATGACACCAGCGCGCTGACCGCGGCACCGGCCAGCACCAAGGTCACTGGGCTCGGGCCGCCCGGCGCCGACGCGATCGCGAACACCGCCGCCGCGGTGACGCCCGCACCCAGCCGCGCGAACCAGGCGTAGCCCGCGACGTCGGTGACCCCGAGATAGGCCATCCCGACGACGACCGCCAGTGCCGCGCCCTCGGACACGCCCAGCAGTCCGGGCTCGGCAAGCGGGTTGCGAGTGTGTCCCTGCATCAACGCCCCGGCCAGTCCGAGCGCCGCACCGACCGCCACAGCGAGCGCCGTACGCGGCAGCCGCAGCCCTTCGACCGTGCTGAGTCCGAGACCGCCGGACAGGCCGAGGATCCCGTCGCTGCCGATCAGCAGGCTGAGTCCGCAGGCGGCCACGAGAGCTCCGACCAGCAGGACCAGCCCGCGCCAGGAGCCGGAGCGGATCCGCCGCGTCGCCGTCGGGTCCGGGGCGAGCGGCGCGGCCGGGGCCACGGGCGCGTCGGGCATCGGCGAGCTCCGGACTGGAGAGGACGTCAGGTCAGGTAAGCCTTACCTTATCTTGTCGCCAGCAAAGCCGATCAAGCTCGGCCCGGCGGGGCACCACACAATGGGTTCATGAGCCCGTCGAGCGACACCTTCGCCACCTTCGTCGGTGTGCTGTCGGAGGCGCTCGACGACCACGAGGTGACCGCGACCGAGCTCGCCGCCCGGGCCCGGCTGTCCCGCTTCCACTTCGATCGCGTGATCGCGGCGACGGCGGGCGAGCCACCGGCGCGATTCCGCCGCCGAGTGCTGCTCGAGCGGGCGGCCTATCGCCTCCTCACCAGCGAGGCCACGATCCTCGACGTCGCGGTCGAGGCCGGCTACTCGTCGCACGAGGCGTTCACCCGCGCATTCGCGAAGGCGTACGGAAAGTCGCCGAAGCAATGGCGGGGCGAGCCCACCCGGTTCGCCCTCGACTCGCCGAACGGCATCCACTTCCAGCCCCCGGGCAGCCTGCGACTGCCGGGACGAGAGAAGGTGCAATCGATGGATCTGATCGTTCGCATGGTGGAACACCATGTCTGGCTGGTCGGACAGATGCTCGACCGGGCCGGCCGGCTCGACGACGGCCAGTTGGACGCGCCGATCGAGGTCTCCGTGGAGGGCATCGACGACGATCCGACCCTGCGGTCCTTGTTGTCGCGGCTGGTCGGCCAGCTCGACATGTGGGGCGCGGCGATGGACAACCGCGAGTACGACTTCTCCATCGAGCGCGGCGAGAGCGTCCTCCACATGAAGGCCAGGCTGGCCGAGGTCGGCCCGGCGTTCGTCGCGGAGGTGCGCGAAGCATGCGACCAAGGTCGACTCGGCGACGCGATCCTGTGCCCCGGCGGCGACACGGTCGCGGCCTACACCTTCGGCGGCATGGTCGCCCACGTGCTGACCTTCGCCGCGCATCGCCGGACGCTGGTCGCCGGTGCCCTCCACGATCTCGGCATCACCGACCTCGGCGCCGGCGACCCGATGGAGTGGGTCGCGGAGCCCGCCTGACCCGGAGGAGCCGGAATGCCTCAGTCCATGCGACTCGGCTCGGTCAACGTCGTGTACGAC
>JALDXR010000129.1:0-8320 GCA_032154865.1 Nocardioidaceae bacterium | reverse complement strand
GGCTCACGTCGTGCTCGTCGGCCGCCGCGAGGACGGCGTCGAACGTCGCCTTCGAGGGATGGCCGCCATTGACGACGATCACCTCGTACGGCGAGACGTCCAGATCGGCCGACCAGGCCACATCGGCCGCCGCCACGCCGTGATCGCGGAGGTAGGACGTCAGTCGTCCGTCGACGTCGCCAAGGACTCCGACGTCGAGTGGCCGCATCGTCACGTCGAGGGTCGCCGCTCCGTCCGCTGGCACCGTCACTGTCCCGGACGCGGGCAGGAAGCCCTCGGCCCGGACCGTGACCTGGTAGTCACCGGACAAGACGTCGGAAGCGGCGTACCCACCGGACTCGCCGGTCGTCGCCGACCACTCCTGCGGTCCCGCACCCGTCACGGTCGCACCGGCGACCGGCGCACCACTGGACGATGTCACGACGCCGTCGACGCTCCCGCGCGGCAGCGGCTGCAGGTCGACGTCGAGGGTCACATGCTCGCCTTCGGCGACGACCACCCCACGGGTCGCGGTCTCGAACCCCTCGGCCGACACTTCGACCGTGTGAGTGCCGCCGGGCAGGGTCAGGGAGTACGTCCCGTCACCGGCCGTGGTTGCGGCGACGCCGGCCTCGGTCGCACGAACCGTGGCACCCCCGATCGGCTCCCCGGCACCGGTCACCGTGCCGGAGACAGTGGCCGCCTCGGCGTCGAGGGCCCAGCCCACGGCGTTGAGGTAGACCCGCTCGCCATCGGCCGTCCAGTCGACTCCGGGCCGGCCGTACGTGCTCGCCGCCATGCCGCCGAGCAGGATCTCGACGCTGGTCGGTGAGGTGTAGCGATAGCCCACGGCATCGCCGAGGGTCTCCCCGTCCCGGGACGCCACCTGCCCGATCGTCGCGCCGCTGTATCCGGAGAAGGCCAGCCACTGCTGGTTGCCGTCCTCCTCATCGATCAGCTGGATCGGCTCACCGACGGCGAATCCGTCGAAGATCGGGTGCTCGGCCGCCGGGACGTAGTCGATGCCCTCGGGGACGAAGTCGTACTCGACGTCGCTCGGATCGCCACGGACCTCGGAGAGCGCTCCGATGGCATAGCCGCCCCACTGACCGCCGAAGATCATCGACGTCCCGGACTCCTCGACGGCGTCAACCGCTGCCCCGAAGGCGGGCCGCTGCGACGTCGTCACCGTGCCGTTGAAGATCACCAGGTCGGTGCTCCCGAGCTGGGCGACGAGCGTGCTCAGCTGGGCATAGGAGTACGACGTGACGGCGTAGCCCTCGCCGGCCAGCAGGTCACGCAGCGAGTTGGAGAAATCGCCGACAACCGCCACCCGCTGTGACGCCAGCAACTGCACGTCAAGAGTCGTCGTCAGGCCGCCATGGACCGTGATGTCGTGCCGGGCCGCCTGATGCCCCGTCGCGGCGAAGCGCACGGTCCAGTCGCCGGCCGGGATCTCGTCGATCTGGTACGCCCCGTTCGAACCGGTCGTAGCGCTCAGGCCGGTGCCCGTCACGGTGACCGCGGCGCCGGCGATCGGCGCGCCGGCGGAGCCTGTCACGACACCCGCGACACTACCGGCCGGCTGCCGGGTCAGCGTGACCGCGCGGGTGACGACGTCACCGGCCGCGATGCTCACCTGGACATCGGTGTCCTCGTAGCCGAAGCTCCGGAACCGCAGTGTCCAATCACCAGCCGCGAGCGGTACGAAGTAGCTGCCGTCGGCCCGCACCGGCAGGGTCCGGCCGGACTCGACGACGGTCACGGTGCCGCCCTGAGGCGACCCGGCCGCATCGGTCACGGTGCCGCTCACCTGGCCGCCGAGCGCCGGCGGATCGGACGCGTAGGCGAGGGCGTTGCGCAGCAACCGTTCCGCCTCCGGCGTCCAGCTCAGTCCCGCGACGTCGCCGTAGGCCGGGTAGCCGTACAGGCTCGTCGACAGCGTGCCGAGCAGGACGTCCACCGCATGGGCGCCGCGGGCCCGGACGCCGACCAGACCGCCATCGTCCCCCGCCGCCGACTGCATCGTCGCGATGGTCTGGCCCGAGAAGTCGTCGAACCAGGAGTACTCAGCGTCGTCCTCGACCAGCGAGAACGACTCCGGCAGGCCGGCGAACAGCGGATGCCCGGCATCCTCGACGTGCGCAGTGACCGCGCCGTCGCTGCGGCCCTCTCCGAGCGTCGCCGGGTCGGCGTCGTAACGCTGCAGGAACTGGAACGAGCCACGGCCGAACTGGTCGAGCCACAGGACCGACACACCGGCCCGGTTGGCGGCGTCCGCGAAGGCCGTGAAGGCGTCGGCGGAGCCGGGATCGGTCGACGTGGCGAGGTTCGCCACCACCAGGTCGAGGTCGGCGAGGACACCGGTGTCCGACCAGGTGATCGGCTGCGGCTGGTAGCCCCAGTAGTCGAGGTAACCGGACAGCCGGCTCTGGTAGTCGGTGATCACGCCGACTCGCGGCGACTGCCGAAGCCGAATCTCGGACTCCACACTGCCGTCGACCGTGACCGACGTCCGCGAGCGGACATAGCCGTCGGCGACGACGTCGATCTCGTAGGAGCCCGCCTCGACATGGGTGAACCGGTAGCCGCCGTCGGCGCCGGTCGTCGCCAGCTGCGGACTGCCCAGGAGCGAGACGGTGGCGCCGGCGACCGGCCCGGCCGCATCGCTGACCACTCCGCTCACGACGGCGTCTGTCGTCGCCGGCAGCGTCACGTCGAGCGGCGAAGCCGCACCGGCCGTCACGTTCACGTCCTGGGTCACGGTCTCGTGGCCGAAGTACGCGAACTCGATGGAGTGCTGACCCGGCGCCAACGGCAGGACGTAATGGCCGTCGGCGTCGGCGGTGATCTGGACGGCCGTGCCGGACTCGCCGATCGTGGCCGTGACGGGCTGCCCGTCCGCGCCGGTGACGGTCCCTTCGACGCTGCCCAGCCCAGGATCGGCCGCCCAGGCGACGGCGTTGCGATAGAGCTGCTCGCCGTCCTTGGTCCAGTCCTCGGCCGGCCCCTGGAACACCGATCCGGCCAGGCCGGACAGCAGCAGGTGGACGCTTCCCGGCGTCCGGCCTCGGTAGGCCGCCGCCACGCCGGTGGTCGATCCCTCGGTCGCGATGGCGGCCAGCGGGATGCCGTGGTAGCCCTCGATCACGCCGAAGCCTCGGTTGGCCCGGAGGATCTCCGGCGTCTCGCCGAGACCCGCGAACAAGGGATGACCGGCGTCGGTGGCCCGGAAGCTGACGATACCCTCGTCGTCCGCCGACGTCGTGCCGGCCGGGTCGCCGAGGTACTTCCGGAGCAGCCAGGCCCCGCCGTCCGTACTGAACTCGCCGTCGGGGAACACACCACTGACCTGAGCGTCGTCCATCGCCCCGAGGAACGCGAGGAACGCAGCCTGTCCCGGATCGCTGGGGTCGTTGAAGACCACGACGTCGTAGTCGGCGACGCGGCCGACGTCGGACCAGTTGAGCGGCTCGGCGACCATCTCGCCGGCCCGGAGCACCGGGAGCATACTGTCGCCGCTGTAGTCGCCGATCACGCCGACCCGCGGCGCTCGAGTCAGGTGGACGTCGGCGACGGCTTCCTGACCCGGCGTGACGGTGACCGTCGTGCCGGACGAGCGATATCCGGTCGCGGCGACGGTGAGCTCCCGCTCGCCACCGGGGACGTCGGCGATCGCGTAACTCCCGTCGGCCGCGGTCGTGGCGGTCAGACCGTCGATCGTGACGGTCGCGCCGCCGATCGGCGAACCGTCGGTGTCGGAGGTGACGACACCCCGCACGGCGCCGCGACCAGCGTCGGTGAGGACCACATCGTGCGTGACCGACTCACCGCCGGTCACCGTGACCGTCTGTTCGACGGTGACGAGGCCGGGCTGCTCGAAGCGCAGCGTGTGGCTGCCGGGGTCGAGCAGCACCTGGTAGCCGCCGTCGGCGCCAGCGGTCAGCTGTTGCCCGGTCTCGGCGACGGTCACGTGCGGGGCCAGCGGCTGACCGCTGCCGCCGGTCACGGTGCCGGTCACGCGGCCGTACGAGACGGTCTCCGCGTAGCCGACGGCGTTGTCGAGAACGGTTCGCGCGGCCGGCGTCCAGTACTGCGCTGGGATGCCCCAGGACGCGGCGGCCGCGAGCGACCCGACCAGGACGTGCGTACTCCCCAGGCCTCGCGGCTTGAAGGCGAGTCCGGTGCCGACGACACCGTCGTCATCGGTCTCGAGGTCGGCGACGGCGATGCCGGAGTAGCCGGTGAAAGCCGACCACTCGTTGGGCACGAGGATCTGGGTGCGCTGGTGCAATGGCAGTCCGGCGACGAGCGGGTGATCCAGCGTGGGTACGAGCGACACCCGGCCCGCGTTGCTCGAGCTGTCCGGGATCCCGGTCGGGTCGCCGAGATGTTTCGTCAGGTGGTTGATCGCACCCCAGCCGAGCGACCACTGGTCGAGCCAGACCACGCTGGTCCCGGCCTGGTCGGTCGCGTCGAGGAACGCGTGGAACGCGGCGGCGCCCGGATCGTCCTGGGCACCGTTGGCCACCACGACCTCGTAGTCGGCGGGCCGCTGCGTGACGTCGCCGTAGGTCGATGTCCGGACCGTGTAGCCGAGATCGGTGAGCTCGTCGGCGATCCGGTTCTGATAGTCACCGACGACCGCCACGTCGTACTTCTCCAGCGTCAGGTCGACCGTCGTCGTCTGGCCGGCCTGGACCTCGATCGACTCGGTCCGCGGCGCGAATCCGGCGAGCTCGGCCGTGAGCTCGTAGCCGCCCTCCGCGACCGAGGCGAACTCGAATCGCCCGTCGGAGCCGGTGGTAAGCGGGTCGACCGGCGCGCCCTCGAGCGTGATAGCAACGCCTTCCAACGGCGCTCCGGCCGCGTCGGTCACCGTGCCCGCGACGGCTCCGTCGTCGGCCGCTTCGAGCTGGACGTCGAGGTTGCGAGTACGACCGGCGACGACCGTGATGTCGACGGACTGCTGGCGCAACCCGTACGCCCGGACCTCGAGCGTGAAGTCTCCGGGCCGATGATCGAGCTCGAATCGACCGTCGGCGCCGACCGAGACCTCGGTGTCGCTCTCTGCGACGCGTACCTCGGCCGCGACCGGGCCGTCCGGCCCCGTGATCGTGCCGGTGATGGTGCCGACCGGATGGAAGGCGTGGACGTCGCCGCTGGTGTCAGCCGTGACGAGACGCCCGTCGGCGTACGCGGCCGACGAGGTGACGTTGGCACTGACGCCGGTCTCCCACACCGACTCGCCGGTGGCGGCGTCGAGGGCGAAGATCCGGTTGTCGAGCTGCGAGGCAGCGACCACGTAGCCGTCGTTCGCGACCATCCCCGAGACGCTCACCGCGCCGTCGACCCCGAAGCGCCAGGCCGGTTGGCCGGTGGCGCGGTCGTACGCAGCGAGGAAGCCCTTGCCGTGGGAGCCCGCGATGACGAGATCGCCGTACACCGCGGGGGTGGCGCCCTGGCCGTCGCCGTGCGTGGCGTTCTCCCAGACCAGCTGGCCGGTGGCGGCGTCGACCGCGAGCAGGCTGCCGCCGCCCTCCTCGTCGTCCGTCGTGGCGACGTAGACCGTGCCGTCGGCGATGCTGGGCCCGCCGACGAAGTGGTCGTGGTCCCGCTGCAGGATCCAGCGCCGTTCGCCGGTCGCGGCGTCCAGCCCGATCAGCTGGGCGTCGTCGGCGTTGCCGACCACGATCAGGTCGTCGGAGACGGCGAGACCGCCGAAGACCGAGCTGCCGACGTCGGTCGCCCACAGCTGGTCACCGGTCGTCGCGTCGAGTGCGAACACGGTGTCGGAGCGATCCGCCGTCGGCCCGGTGGCGACATAGACGACGCCGTCGCGGACGACCGGTGCCGAGTAGACCGTCAGCCGGTCCGGCGTATCGACGGTCCAGCGCTGGTCGCCGGTCTCGGCGTCGAAGGCGTAGATGCCGCCGTCGACCCCGCCGCCGCTGATCACCAGACCGTCGTCGGTCAGAGCCGGCGTGCCACGCAGGCTGGCACCGGTGTCGAAAGCCCACTGCCGCTCTCCCGTGTCGAGGTTCATGGCGACGAGCTGGCCGTTGTCGGCACCGAGGTAGACCCGGCCGCCGTCGATCACCGGCGAGGAGAACACCACGGCGCTTCCGGCATCGACCGTCCAGTCGTCGACCAGCGAGTCGGCGGCCAGCGCCTCGCCCGACAGCCCGTTGCGGGTCGGGTTGTTCTGGAACTGCCGCCAGCCGGCGTCGGACGTCTGATCGAGCGGAGTCAGCTCGACGGCCACGTCGGCGTCGCCGGTGACCTCAATCTGAGTACGCGAGGGCCGATAGCCGGCCGCAGTCACCCGCAGCTCGTACGTGCCGTCGGGGAGGTCGACTGCGAATCGGCCCTCGCCGTCGGCGTACGTCGGGTCGACCGGGGTGCCGGGCACGGTGACTCTGGCGTCGGCGACCGGGTCACCGCCGGCCGTGACCGTGCCGTCGAGCGTGCGCGTCGCCGCTTCGCCGAGTGTGATGTCGAGGGTGGCCTGCTCGCCAGTGGCGATGGTGATCTGCCGGCGCTCGGTGCGCAGACCGAAGCTCTTGACCGTCACCTCGTGGGTGCCCTCGGGAACCCGGATCTGGTAGTGACCGGTGGCAGCATCACTCGTGACACTCCGCCCGGCGATCGTCACGGTTGCCGCCACCGGGCCGTCCGGGCTGGTGACGGTGCCGGTCAGCGTGCCGGAGTGGGCGACCTGGGTGACGGCCGCGTAGGCGTCCACGATGCCGGCGCCGTAGCGGTTGTTGGGGACGGCACCCATGTGCGGCTCGACTCGCGCCGTGCCGGTCAGCGTCTCGCGGACCTGGTCGACGGTGAGGTCGGGTTGCGCCGACAGCATCAGCGCGACCACGCCGGTGGCATGCGGCGTCGCCATCGACGTGCCGGAGATCGTGACGTAGCCCTCGGGCTCCAGCTGGCGCGGCCAGGCCGAACGGATGTCCTTGCCGGGCGCGCTGACCAGCGGCTTGACGTACTCGACGCCGTTCCAGACGGCCGGTCCACGACTGGAGAAGTCGGCGACCAGGTCGTCGATGTCGGTGGCGCCGATCGCGATCGACTGCGGGAAGCTCGCCGGCGATCCGACCGTGCCCGGCGCCGGACCGGCGTTGCCGTTGGCGAACATCGGAACGATGCCGGCGGCCGCCCAGGCGTTGACGTCGTCCCAGAACTCGATGACGGCACCGTTGTCGTTGCCCCACGAGTTGTTGACCACGTCCGGCGCGGCGGTCGGATCGCCACCGGGCGCCAGCATCCACTGGAAGCCGGCATGGATCGCCGACGTCGTGGTCGCGCCGTTGTCGCGGAAGATCTTCGCCGCGATCCACTGTGCCTGCGGCGCCACACCGGTGATCTCGCCCGGCGGACGACCCACGATGCTGCCTGTGACGTGGGTGCCGTGGCCGAAGCCGTCACCCGGCGTGGGGTAGTTCTCGCCGGTGGAGACGAACCAGCTCTTGGCCGGGTCGCCGGTGGTGCCGCGCCAGGAGTCCTTCAGCGCGGGGTGGCCGCCGTCGGCGCCGCTGTCCATGATGCCGACGACGACGCCCTGACCGCGGTCGCCGTAGTCGCCCCACACCTTCGGCGCCGCGACCTTCTCCAGGCTCCACGACGGGAGCTTCGGATCGGACGGCTCGAGCTGCGGCTCGGGCAGCCGGATCGTCTCGTCCAGCGTCACGCTCGCGACGTCCGGGTTGGCGGCGAGTGTGTCGACGGTGGCCTGGTCGACGGTGGCGGAGAGGCCGTTGAAGATCCAGTACGGGGTGACCTTCGTCGCATCGTGGGCCGCAAGCAGGTCCCGTACCGGCTCCTGGCTTCCCTGGGCGACGTCCTTGAGCTCGTCGACGACGGCCAGCGCGCGAGCGTCCTCGGCGGCTTCGACCGCAGCGTCGCTGTTGGGAGCGGCGCTGCGCTGGACCGACTGAGCGGCTGCTTCGTCGCCCGCGGTGGCGAGCGCCGTCGGGCTCGCCTGGTCGTCCAGCCGGATGACGACCGGCACGCGCTCCTGGTCGGCCAGTGCGGTCCGGACATCCGGCGCGACACCCTGCGGCGGCGCGGTCGACGGATCGAACGCCGAACAGCTCGCCGCCGCGTCGGAGTAGTACGGGGCGGTGGTGACCGCGGCGAGGCCGCGGGTGTTGTAGTCGGTCCTATTCAGGATCCGGCCAGTCCCTGGTGCGAGCTGCTGGGTCTGACGCGCTCGGCCCAGGCCATCGACGTAGCTGAACGTGTTGAGCTGGGCGCCGGTACCGGCGACGGTCCGCTGGACGGTGTGGGTGCAGGCGGGCACGCTCTTGTTGGGGCTGATGTAGTACTGGAA
>JALDXR010000637.1:0-2565 GCA_032154865.1 Nocardioidaceae bacterium | reverse complement strand
GGGCGACAGTACGGGCCACATCGGCAGCCGTCCGGGCAGCCGCACCCGCGGTGCGTAGTGCAGCATCTCAAGCTTCCCGTGGGCTATCTTCGCCACAGCTTGCTTTCGCCACAGGGCGCGGTCCGAGGTGGACACCGCAGTGGCGGCCACCAACGCGCACACCGCGGGTTAGTCCCAGCCCTCAGCCGCGGCCGTACGTGACTAGACCGCCGGACCTTAGGAGTGTCGTCCGAGGTCCAAATCCAAATCTGTACGGCGGAGGTCCTCGGTTTGGCTTACCCCGGTGGTGCAAGGTCTCCAATGGCCGCAGAGCGGCATGCATCGCGGCCATCGGAGCACCCGTGGCTGCAGCGGTCTGGGCTCGAAGCACTCGTAGGATCCAGTAGATGAGGCTGGCAGCCGCAGCCGCGGGTGCCGCCTTGGGCGTGGGTCTAGCCGTGCTTTTGCCCACATCCGAGCTGTGGGCGCGTGTCGTGATCACGATGCTACCGGGGAGCATCGGCACGGTGATATGGCTCATGAGCGGGTCAGGTGTGGTCGCGGCCCTCTCGTGGGCCCTGCCGGTCACGGGCATCCTTGCGCTCGCGGAGTTCGTCATCCCGCGACCCTTGGACATCTTGGCACTCGTTGCCGGATTGACCTGGTACGTGGCGATGCTTGTATGGGTGCCATTGGTGGACTGGTGGTACGAGCGAGTGCTGCATCGCGATCCAGCACTGGGTCCATTCGACGATCGGCCGGCTTGAGCGCGAAGGTGGGCTAGCTCGGCGGCGCGACTCGCCATTTTCTTGAGAGCCTCGAGGAGGTACGTCAGAAAGCCCGCGGGGTCTCGGCGGACCGTACTCCATTGTCGAAGCCTCCCCAAAGCTCTGCGCGACATGGAGACTGTGGGCCGCTGAAGCTCAAGGCGCCACGGCTCGATCGGGATGACATCGACTTCACTGCCACTCACTTCTGGGCATTCTCGACGTCAGGATCCGCGCAGCTGCGATTCACGACGGTGAGGATGCGGCCCGATGGAAGTCGAGATCCCCACCCCCACGAGTACATGACGGAGGCGGCGGCTCGTGTCGAAAAGGAACACCCGGGTCGCGCCCTAGGCTCGTGCTCGTCGACGGCGACGCCTACGAGCCAGCCAACGCCAACCGGCAGTTCTTCCCCGATGGCGCATCCGGCACCAACAAGGCCGAGGCCTTGGCCGAAGCACATCGGGGAGACCTTGCCATCCAGGCGGTGAGCGACTACCTGGACGACGTCAATGTGGCGGGCCTAGTCCGCGACGGCGACGTCGTCCTCCTGGCGGTCGACAACCACTGGACCCGTCTGGTGGTCGACCGGCACCTGGCCTCGCTCGGGGAGGTGACGCTCATCAGCGGCGGCAACGACGAGATCGACGGCAACGTCCAGCTCGTCCGTCGCCGCGAGGGCAGCTTCATCGACGGCGGCCTAGCCGAGATCCACGCCGAGATCGGAGCGGCCCGGCCCGAGGAGCTCGCGGTCCGCAACGGCTGCGAGCGGCAGGTAGAGGAGCGACCGCAGCTGGTGGTCACCAACCTGATGGTGGCCTCAGCAATGCTCAACTGCCTGTGGACGGTGCTTGAACGTGGCAGCGTCTCCTACTCCGAGATCTACCTCGACGTAGTCGCCAACGCGATGCGCTCGCATTCATGGCTACGTCAGGAACCGACGGTGGCAGGGGAAGTGGTTGAAGTGAAGAGGTGAACAAGAGACCGGGGAGGCGCCAGGCGGCGCTCCCCGGTCACGTGCTTGTGCACCGCGGCAAGCCGTCAGCCCCTCCCAGGCCGGCGTCCACGCCGCGTGAGATCTCGACGACCGTCCGGCATTACACCGCGTCGGGAGGCGGGTCGCTGGCGGCCGCAGGACAGTGCGCAACCCTACGGGAAGTGGGTATCCGCACGTCCTCGACAAGCTAGGGGCCGAACTTCGGGCTCAGACACGCTATGACCCCAGTCGTCCTCCATCGGCGGGCAACGTAGCAGGTCGAGAAGGTGAGACTGGTCTTAAGGGGCGCTGACCCTGAGCTCGGGTGGGAATACGTGGCCATCTAGGAGAGCACGTGCGCCGATCGGCTCGTCGAGGTGGAGCACCACCGCGACGGGCGGTGCCGGCTGACAGGTCTGCGGCCCAGGCAGCGGGTGCGTGCCAAAGATCACGATGATGGACGTATCCAGGTAGATTGCCGCGGCGGGCACGATCCGCCCCTCGGGACTCTGACCACTTGAGCACCCCAGCTCCGTCACGAGGATGTCAACATCGCGGGACTCACGAGTCACCTCCTCTCCCGGCGCGAGCTCCCAGATCGCGGGTTCCACGGGTGTCATGGCGGGTTGCAGGTCGCACTGGCCGGATCGAACTTGGGCCCAGGCCCCGTCGCGCCGCACGAACTCGGCGCTCCAGAATCCAATGGTTTCGGTTGGCGCTGCCGGGACCATGAAGAGCGCCTCGGTCTCGTTGAAGGCCACGAGCTTCCAGCCATGAAGTTCCGAGAAGGGCGTCTCGTTCAGAAGCTGGCGCAGCGCCTCCGCCGCCGGGTGGTCCGCATGC
>JALDXR010000636.1:0-2565 GCA_032154865.1 Nocardioidaceae bacterium | reverse complement strand
CCGGGATGTCGCTGAGGGACTGCACGATCGCATCGGGCTTGCCCTCGGAATGGCCGAGCTGTTCCGGTGGGATATCGCTGTGCGGCACCCAGATCGCCCGCATTCCTGCGTTTTGCGCACCCCAGATGTCGTCGAAGAGCCGGTCTCCGACGTAGACACAGGCCGCCGGGTCGTCGACCCCCACCGCGGACCGGGCCGCCGCGAACGCCGCCTCATGGGGCTTCGTCCAGTCGATCTCGCTGGTGTAGACCCGGCCGTCGATCAGGGGGAGGACGCCGTCCCGGTCGAGGATCTCGTCGTGCCAGGCCGCCGGCCACACCGTGTTGGACAACAGGCCGACGGCCAGCCCGTCGGACCGAAGACGCTCGAACAGCGGCCGGACGTCGGCATCGGTCCAGGTCGCCGGCTCCCAGTAGGCCCGATACGCGGCGATCCGCTCGGCCGTCAGCTCCAGACCGACAATGGCGCAGATCTCCTCGATCGTGGCGCTGCGATGCTCATCGCGGGCCTGCGCCCACAGCTGGCTCGCGGCTGTGTGCAGTGCCGTCGTCGCGGACTCCGCGTCGTGGCCCGTCGGCAGATCACCGACCGCCGCGATCGAGCGCCACTCTGCGATGTAGTCAACCGTGCGCCACGGGGTCAGCGTGCCGCCCCAGTCGAAGATGACGGCCTCGATGTCGGCCATCGCATCAGCTCGCGATCGTCGTGGCGATCGTGTCGACCGCCTCGGCCACCGGCACCGACGTACGGTCGCCGCTGGCCCGGTCGCGTACCTCGATCACGCCGTCGGCGAGGTTCTTGCCCACGACGACGATCGTGGGGACGCCGATCAGCTCGGCGTCGGCGAACTTGACGCCGGGCGAGACCTTCGGCCGATCGTCGTAGAGCACTGTGACGCCCCGGCCCTCGAGCTCCGACGCGATCCGGTCCGCTTCGACGTAGGCCGCCTGGTCCTTGCCCGTGGCGACGATGTGGACGTCGGCCGGTGCGACTTCGCGAGGCCAGATGATGCCGTTTTCGTCGTGGGAGTTATCGACGATGGCTGCGACCGCGCGGGAGACGCCGACGCCGTAGGACCCCATCGTGACCGTGACGAGCCGGCCGTTCTCGTCGAGCACCTTGAGACCGAGCGAGTCGGCGTACTTCGTGCCGAGCTGGAAGATGTGGCCCATCTCGATGCCCCGCGCCGACTTGAGGACGCCGCCGCAGTTGGGACAGGGGTCGCCCTCGCGTACCTCGGCGGCCTCGATCACGCCGTCGCCCTCGAAGTCGCGCCCCACGACCAGGTCGAGCACGTGGCTGCCCTCGACGTCGGCGCCGGTGGCCCAGCGGGTGCCGGTCACGATCCGCGGGTCCAGCAGGTAGCGGATGCCGGACGTGTTCTTCTCCCCCAGCACGCCGGGTCCGATGTAGCCCTTGGCGAGGCTGGGGTGATCGGCGAAGTCGGCACCTTCGAACGCCTGGACCTCGGCCGGCTCCACTTGGGCCTGGAGCCGCTTCAGGTCGACCTCACGGTCGCCGGGGATACCGATCGCCAGCGGCTCCCGCTTCCCGTCGGGGTGGGCTATCCAGACCACGACGTTCTTCAGCGTGTCGGCGGCGGTCCAGGGCCGGTCGGCACGGGGGAACTTCGCGTTGAGATGGTCGACCAGCGTCTCGATCGTCGGCGTGTCGGGCGTGTCCTCGGCGTGGGCCGCAGGCACGTCGTCGTAGGGCACCGGATCGGGTACGGGCACCCGGACCGCCTCGACGTTGGCGGCGTAGTCGCAGTTGCTGCAGCGTACGTAGGTGTCCTCGCCGTTCTCGGCCACGGCGAGGAACTCCTCGCTCGCCGAGCCGCCCATCGCCCCGGACATCGCAGCGACGATGACGTACTCGAAACCGAGCCGGTCGAAGATCTTGATGTACGCCTCGCGGTGCGCCTCGTACGACTTCAGGAACGCCTCGTCGGAGACGTCGAAGGAGTAGGAGTCCTTCATGACGAACTCGCGACCGCGCAGGATCCCGGCCCGGGGACGCGGCTCGTCGCGGTACTTCGTCTGGATCTGGTAGAGGCTCAGCGGCAGGTCCTTGTAGGACGAGTAGAGGTCCTTGACCAGAAGCGTGAACAGCTCCTCGTGGGTGGGGCCGAGCAAGTAGTCCGAGCCCTTCCGGTCGTGCAGGCGGAAGATGTTGTCGCCGTACTCGACCCAGCGGCCGGTGGCCTCGTAGGGCTCGCGCGGGATGAGCGCCGGGAAGTGCACCTCCTGGGCGCCGATCGCGTCCATCTCCTCGCGAACGATCCGCTCGACGTTGCGCAGCACGCGGTAGCCCAGCGGCAGCCAGGAGTAGATGCCGGGCGCCGTTCGGCGGATGTAGCTGGCCCGGACCAGGAGCTGGTGGCTCGGGACCTCGGCGTCGACCGGATTCTCGCGCAGGGTCCGAACGAACAACGACGACATCCGCAAGATCACGGCAGCTCCTTGGTGTGAGTACTCGACTCTCGCGAGGATATCGACCGCTTCCACACTCTCGCCGCCGAGTTTCCGGGCCGCCGGTCTCGCCGCCGAGTTTCCGGGGGGGGGG
>JALDXR010000128.1:0-8361 GCA_032154865.1 Nocardioidaceae bacterium | reverse complement strand
TCGACTCGCCAGATCACCAAAGATCTGCCACGGGTGTCCGGCCGTCCTCGGGATCGTCCGGCCGAGGGCGGCGCCATCTCACGGGGAAATGGTAGTCATGCGCAGTGGAGCTGTTCGCGTCGCCATCGCGGCAGCGGCGATCGCCGTAGTCGCCTGCTCTTCTTCGTCCGGGATCACGGTTGATCCGGACACCCCTCACGCGCGGACGTCCATGACCGCCGGCCACGCCGCGATGCGCGGAGCTCCAGAGCCAGGCATCGGACCGCACACCGCGGAGCATGACGGTTCGCGGGCGTACAACGATCCCTACGCGTCACCCGGAAAGGCGGTCCAGGTTGTCCCACACCCCACCACCCCGCCATCGCCAGGCGTGATGAGCGTGCGAATCTCCGGCAACAAGTTCATCGACAAGGACGACCAGCCGATCCGCCTGGTCGGCGTGAACTTCACCGGCGCACAGTATGCCTGTGCCGAGGGGATGGGCTTCTTCGATGCACCGGCGACGGACGCGACGATCACTGCCTTGAAGTCATGGGGTGTCAATGCCGTCCGGCTGCCACTCAACGAGAGCTGTTGGCTTGGGATCAACGGCGTCGCAGCGGCTCTCGGCGGGGCCAACTACCGGGCCGCGGTTGGCGACTGGGTCAAGAAGCTGAACGACAACGGCTTCTACGTGATCGTGGACCAGCACCATACTCACAACGGCATCGGCACGGCGACCGGTCAACAGGCGATGCCCAACCGAGACCACGCCGACGACTATTGGAAGAGCGTGGCGGACTATTTCAAGGACAGTCCAGCCGTCCTGTTCGACCTCTTCAACGAGCCGTATCCCGACGACAACCGCGACACGACGGCTGCCTGGAGGTGTGTACGTGACGGCGGCGACTGCGACGGAGTCGGCTTCGTCGCGGCCGGCATGCAGGAGATGCTGGACTCGGTCCGCTCGACCGGCGCCCAGAACCCGGTGCTCATTGCCGGACCCGAGTACGCCGGCAGCCTGAAGCGCTGGCTGGAGTTCAAGCCACATGATCCGGCTGACCAGATCGCCGCGTCGGTGCACATCTACGGCAAGCCGCTCGGCTCACCGTACGACGACCCGAGCCGGTGGGATTCCGAAATCGCCCCGGTAGCCGCCCAGGTGCCGGTCGTCATCGGTGAAATGGGTGACACCGATTGCTCGCACAACTTCATCGACAAGCTCATGCCCTGGGCAGACGACAACGGCCTGAGTTATTTCGGCTGGTCCTGGGTGACCAGTTCCTGCGCCAACGAGCCGGCTCTGATCAGCGACTACGACGGGACGCCGACGGCATACGGCATCGGTTTCCGCGACCACGTCAGAGCGCTCGGCCTGCGTAGCTGAAGCAGCTTCGTCGACGAGGCCGCGGTGATGGCCCGCCGCCGGAGCGCCGCCTACAGTGAGATGCATCCCGCGGAGTGGATCGCGCGTACTCGACAGAGATGGCAGGTGGCCCGTGGCCAAGCCGTTCGCTTCCTCGGCAGACCTGACGGACAAGGCCGAGACGTTCGAGGTGCTCGGCGCCGGGGTCTACGCCCTGACGGCCGAGGGTGACCCCAACGTGGGCGCGATCGAGGGCGAGGACTTCCTCGTGGCGTTCGAGGCGCGAGCAACCCCGGTGGCCGCGGGGGAGTGGCTGGCCACGCTCCGCGAGCACACCGACAAGCCGGTGAAATACCTGGTGCTGTCGCACTATCACGCAGTACGGGTGCTCGGCGCGGCTGCCTTCGGCGCCGAGGTGATCATCACCCACGAGAACACCCGCAAGCTGATCGCGGAGCGTGGCAAGGACGACTGGGAGAGCGAGTTCGCCCGGATGCCGCGGCTGTTTCGACAGCCGGAGTCGATCCCGGGACTGACCTGGCCGGACGTGACGTTCTCCGATCGGCTGACGATCGACCTGGGCGGCGACCGTGGACCGCTGGTGCTGCAGTACTGCGGTCGGGGACACACCGCCGGCGACATCGTGGCGTGGCTGCCGCGGTCCCGCATCCTGTTCGCCGGCGACCTGGTGGAGGCGCAGGCCGCGCTCTACACCGGGGATGCGTTCCATGCCGACTGGTCCACCGGCACGCTCGACCGCGTGCAGGCGTTGGAAGCCGAGACCCTGATCGGCGGCCGGGGTGCGGTGTCACAGGGCCGCGAGGGAGTCGCCGCCGCGATCGAGCAGACCCGTGAGTTCCTCGTGGTGATGCGGGACAAGGTCGGCGCCGTACACGCTCGCGGCGGCCGGCTGAAGGAGGCGTTCGAGTCGGCCCACGAGGCACTGGCGCCGACGTACGGACGGTGGCCGATCTTCGAGCACTGCCTGCCGTTCAACGTCTCGCGGCTGTGGGACGAGCTCGACGGAGTCGACTGGCCGCGAATCTGGACCGCCCAACGCGATCGCGAGGTGTGGGACCAGCTCCAGGGGGACTGAGATGCCCGTGACGCCTCGGTACGACGGCCCGCCGGTCGCGGTGATCGGCGGGGGCCCCGTCGGGCAGACCGCCGCGCTGCTCCTCGCCCACTGGGGCATCCGGACGGTCTTGCTCGAACGGCGACCGAGGCGGACCGCGATCGGGTCGAGATCGATCTGCCAGCAGCGCGACGTGCTGGACGTGTGGGAGGCGGTCGGGGCCGGGCGGATCGCCGAGGAAGGCGTCACGTGGACGACGGCCCGGACGTTCTACCGCGATCGCGAGCTGTTCGCCTGGTCGTTCGTCGACCGAGGACGCTCGCCGCTGCCACCGTTCGTGAACATCTCGCAGTCCCGGACCGAGCAGATCCTCGACGAGGCCATCGCCGCCGAGCCGTTGGTGGAGGTGCGCTGGGGCCACGAGGTCACCGACATCGACGACGATGGCAGCCGGGTGACGATCGGCTGCTCGACGTCCGACGGCGCGACCGAGATCCGCGCGCCGTACGTCATCGGGGCCGTCGGGGGGCGGGGAGAGCCGCGCCGACAGCAGCTCGGCGTCGAGTTCCCAGGGGAGTCCTTCGAGGACCGCTTCCTCATCTGCGACATTCGGGCCGAGCTGCCGGGGTGGGAGACCGAGCGGCGTTTCTACTTCGACCCGGCCTGGAATCCGGACCGGCAGGTCCTCATCCATCCGTGTCCGGACTCCACGTACCGGATCGACTGGCAGGTGCCGGCCGACTTCGACATCGAGGCCGAGGCGGCCAGCGGGGCCCTGGACGCCCGGATCCGGAAGATCATCGGCGATCGGCCGTACGAGATCGTGTGGCGGTCGGTGTATCAGTTCCAGACCCGGCACGTGGACCGGATGCGGGTGGGAAGGGTGCTGCTGGCGGGGGATTGCGCCCATCTGGTCGCGCCGTTCGGTGCCCGCGGCCTGAACTCCGGCGTGCCGGACGCGGAGAACGCGGCCTGGAAGCTGGCCTTCGTGCTGCACGGTTGGGCGCCGGACGCGCTGCTCGACACCTACCACGACGAGCGGATGGCCGCCGCGCTGGAGAACGTCGAGATCACCAGCGCCACGATGCGGTTCCTGGTGCCGCAGAGCGACCTCGAATGGCAGACCCGTCGTGAGGTGCTCGAGGCGGCGGCGGTCGACCAGCGGGCGCAGGCCCGGGTGGATTCGGGCCGCTTCGCCGAGCCGTTCTGGTACGTCGACTCGCCGCTCACGACGCCTGATCCGACCCGTACGTTCGCCGGTCGGCCGGCCAAGGGCGAGATGCCGCCGACGGTTCCAGGCGTACTCGTCCCGGACGCGCCGGCGTCGGTGCCCGAGTGGCCCGAGGTGAGCCGGCTGCGTCAGCTGGTCCGCGACGGGCTGCTCATCCTCACCACCGAGGGGCTCGCTCCCGGCGCCGTTTCTGCAGTCGTCGGCGAGTCCACTGCCGCTCCGTACCGGGTCATCCGACTCGCCGACATCGACGTCGACGGTGGCGTGGCGGACGCGCTCGCGGCGCGACCCCGCGAGGCATGGCTGATCCGGCCGGATGGGTACGTCGCTGCCGTGCTCACCGACCCCACGCCGCACGCCGTACGGACAGCGGTGCAACGGGCACTCGGCGCAGCGGTCTGAGGCTGTGCGCACTCGCAAAGATCGCAATGGGGCAAACTCACGGCCGCTGCCGTACGTACCTAGAGATAGGTATGGGGTGGCTCATCCGACATCGGAAGGAGCACATCGTGATCCGAACTCGAACGGCTCTGTATCTCGCAGCCAGCGTCCTTAGCGTCGCCGCGAGTGGAGTCCTCGCAGTCCCCGCTGTGGCAGCCAGCAACCCATCCGGAACCGGTCAGCCCAGCCAGGAATGTGGAGAGGAAAACGCGGCGGTTCGACCAGGCAACGCCAGCTCGGCCCCGGGCTCGGCATTCAACCCGGACGGAATCGCCGGGACCCACTACGCGGGCGAGCAACCGCAGAACTCGGTCAACCCGAAGTCCGTTTCGCAATACGACGTGGCCTGCTTCCAGGTGTCGTCGCACCGCTAGGTCAAGGCGAACCTGACGAGGAGTCCACCGTCGTGGCCGACAGGGCGGGTGATCGCATTCGTGCGACGGCCGCCCGTCGGACCCGACGAAGCATCCTTCATCGGCTCGAAGTACACCGAGCCGACGCCGGACGGCGTGCATATCGCCGCGCAACGAAGGCTGAGTGCGGCGATGTGACGGTCGTCACGCACCCGTGACAAGTCCCCCCAATCCGGCTCAGAAGGTCGCGCCGACTGTTTGGCCGCCGAGAGACGGCCACGTAGCGTGCTTCCGACATCTTCATCTGGGTACGCCGAGTCCCGTTCGCCCATGGACAGCACGGCACCTTCGGGTGCTGCGGAGCGGGAGTGGGGAAACCACATCGGAGGTACGTCAGGCCCGGTAGCCGACCGGGATCGCCGTCCCTCCTCGGGGTGAAGTCGCTAACGAGCGGCCGGGCACCTTCCAGCCCGAACCCGACAGCTAACCTCACAGGCGGCAGGAAGGGACAATCATGGCATTTCTGCCTGCGCGTACGCGTGCGCGCCGAGCCGCCAGCGGCGCACTCGCCGCCGCATTCACGGCAATCGCACTTTTGATTCCACTGCTCAGCACCGGGCCTGCCAACGCGGCCTCGGACCGGACGTGGAACCGACTGGCGAACTGTGAGTCGAGCAAGCGGTGGCACATCAACACCGGAAACGGCTACTACGGTGGCCTGCAGTTCTCGCCGGGGACCTGGCGGGCGTACGGCGGCCGGAAGTTCGCCCGCATGCCGCATCGGGCTCGCCGGGTCCAGCAGGTCATCATCGCCCAGCGGGTGCTCCACGGACAGGGCTGGGGTGCCTGGCCGGCGTGCTCGCGCCGGCTCGGCCTCAGCGCGCGCCACAAGGACGGTGTACCGCGCTCGGTGAAGCGCTACCGCCACAACCACCGCGTTGCGGCTGGTGGCCGCTAACCCAGCGGCAGTCGGCTGATCGAGATCGGCGAGGCGGCCTTCCACCGGGCCGCTTCGCCTTGGTTTACTCGCAGGCGACTCCGTCGGAGTCCGAGTCGAGGCCGTACGGATCGGAGCCAGTGACGGAGATCGGCCCGTCGGCGTATTCGGGTCCGTCCCCGCTGCCGCCGGCGCAGTCGTAGTCCGAAGCGGGCGGCAGGCATGGCGAATAGCCAGATGTGCAGTTGTCCGGTGGCGTGGATTCTGGTGGCGGGGGCGGCTTTACGGCGACGGTGATGGTCACCCTCGCTCCCCGCCTGGCCCTGGTACCGCCGCTGGGTGCCTGATCTACCACCGTCCCAGGAGTCGCGGAATCGGTCCGCTGTCTCGTCTTGACGACGTCGAAGCCGGCCAGCCGAAGCTGGCGGCGAGCCGAGCGTCTGTCGTCGCCGACCGTGTCCGGCACGATCGGATGTGGCTTGGCAATCACCAGTGAGACTGTTGAGCCGTCCTTCGTCTTGGAGCCTGGGCGGTGGCTCTGTTCGAGGACGGTGCGCCTGGGCTTACCTGACGGCCGCTTTGAGACGTCGCCCACGCGTAACCCACGGGCCTCCAGACGCTTGGTCGCTCGACCCAATGCGAGGCCAGTGACATCGGGAACGCGCACCTTCTCGGGCTTGACCTCCGTCGATTCGGTGGTCCTCGGGGCGGCTGAGTCCGCAGCTGGGGAGGAGTCGCCGTCGCACGCCGATGCGGTCACGACGATGGCGACGCTGGCCGTCACTACGACCTTCATGCGAATCGAGTTCAATTGCGGGCCTCATCCAGTTCCTCGAGTCCTCTGGCGTAGCCGTGCCGACGTCGCGTTCTTGCGACGGATGTCCCGATCTGATGGTCGGCATGAGCTGCGTGGCGGCCACTATGTCCGCGGGTGGGCCAAGGAAGCAGGGCCGATGGTCCTACGCATATCAGGCCTGACGTCCTCTTCGTGGCGTACTGCGCAGAACTGGCAGCGGTTGCCGTGGGTGGGGTCGTGGGCTGCCGTCATAGCCGGGGATTCTGCGACGATTCCAGGGGAGGTGACGATGGCGGCATCCCGGAAGCGAGACACCACACCCGGCGAGCAGCTGGCCGAGTATCACCGAAAGCGCGATTTCGCGCGGACGCCCGAACCCGCCGGGCACGCGAGGCCACCCGCGGGCGACGAGCCGCGGTTCGTCGTCCAGCGACATCGCGCCAGCCGGCTGCACTACGACCTGCGGTTCGAGATCGACGGAGTCCTGGTCAGCTGGGCGGTGCCCAAGGGCCCGACCCTCGACCCCAAGGCTCGGCGGATGGCCGTCCACGTCGAGGACCACCCCATCGAGTACCTCGACTTCGAGGGCGTGATTCCGTCCGGCGAGTACGGCGGTGGGGACGTCATCGTGTGGGACATCGGCACCTGGGAGCTGCACGACGCCGACGATCCGGGCGCCGCCGTGGCAAGTGGCGAGCTGCACGCGGACATGTACGGCAGCAAGCTGCAGGGCCGGATCATCCTGATCCGCAGCGGCGGACGCAGCGGCGGCGACAAGGACCAGTGGCTGCTGCTGCACAAGAGCGACGACCATGCCGTCGAAGGCTGGGACCCGGAGGACCATCCGCAGTCGGTGCTCTCCGGTCGCACCAACGAAGAGGTCAAGCAGGACCCCGACCGCTTGTGGCGCTCGGACCTGCCGGCCGCACGGGCCGCCATCTCGGTTCGTACTCCGGAGCTGACCGACGACGAGCTCGCCGCACTCGACGACCTCGGCAACGGCGGCACCTGGCAGGTCTACGGCCGCTCCTTGAAGGTGACGAACCTCGACAAGGTGCTGTTCCCGGCCCGGAAGCGGGAGCGACCGGTGACCAAACGGGAGCTGCTCTCCTATGCAGCCCGGATCGCACCGACGATCCTGCCGTACCTGGCCGGGCGCGCCCTCAACATGCATCGCTTTCCCAACGGAGCCGACACCAAGGGCTTCTGGCACAAGCAGTTGCCCTCGCATGCGCCCGACTGGGTGCCGCGCTGGAACAATCCCGACGCTGACTCCGGCGAGACCACGACCTATCTGGTGGTCGACGAGGCGGCCGCGCTGGTGTGGGCGGCGAACTTCGGCGCGCTCGAGTGGCACGCCTGGACGTCCCTCGCCGATGAGCCGCGCCGGCCGACGTACGCCCTCGTTGACCTCGACCCCGGTCAGGACACCAGCTGGGACGACATGCTCACGCTCGCGAGCCTGCACCGGACCGCCTTCGAGACTCTCGGCGTCGCTGCCTTCCCCAAGGTCACCGGGCGACGTGGCATCCAGATCTGGGTGCCGATCGAGCGAGGTCCGGGCTTCGACGAGACCCGGGCGTGGGTCGAGAAGCTGTCGAGGACGATCGGACGGGTCCAGCCCGACCTGGTCAGCTGGAAGTGGGGGGTCGGCGATCGCGGCGGGCACGCCCGGCTCGACTACACCCAGAACGCGATCAACAAGACCCTCGTGGCGCCGTACAGCCCGCGGGCGGCACCCGGCGCGCCCGTGTCGACGCCGATCGAGTGGGACGAGCTCGACGACCCTGACCTACGCCCGGATTCGTTCACCATGCGTACGGTGCTCGACCGGCTCGCCGAGCGCGGAGATCCGTTCCGGCCGGTGCTTCAGACCCGTCAGACGCTGCCCGAATTCCGGTGAACGAGATGAAGAAACTGCTGATTGGGTACAGAATCGGACCTGAGTTCGGTTGCGTTTGAAGACGGGCGCGTGATGCTGCAGAAACTTGTCATCCTCCTCATCGTCGCGTTCCTGCTGTTCTATCTGGTGAATGCGCCGGTTCAGCTCGCGAACGATGTGGAGGGCGTCGCCAGCTTCCTCGAGAACGCGGCCAACAGTCTGGTTCGGTTCTTCCATGCCCTCGGAGCGGACTAGGGCGTGTCTCCCTATCCCGCAGCCTGCTGCGCGGTCCCTGGCGGGC
>JALDXR010000635.1:0-2573 GCA_032154865.1 Nocardioidaceae bacterium | reverse complement strand
CTCCTGGCGTACGCGATCACCGGATCGGCGATGGGGGCGGCGAGCGTCAGCGCCGCGCTGGCCTTCGGCCGCGTGCTGGTGGCCTTGCCGGCGGGGGCGCTGGTCGACCGCTGGAACCGCCGGCACGTCATGGTGGCGGCCTCCGGCACTGGGGCACTGCTGTATGCCGGTCTGGCCGCGGCCGAGCTGCTGGATGCCCTGACGTTGGCCCACCTGGTCGTCGCTGCGGTGCTCACCGGAGTCGCCGCGTCGTTCTTCGCTCCGGCCGAGAACGCGGCGATCCGCCTCGTGGTGACGACTGCCGACCTTCCCACGGCAATGAGCCAGAACCAGGCACGCACCCAGTTGGCCGACCTGATCGGCGCACCGCTGGCCGGTGTCTTCTACGGCGTCGCGCGGTGGATCCCGTTCGTCTTCGACGCGGTGACGTACGCCATCTCCTGCTTCGCCGTCAGCCGCCTCCGCACCCCGCTGCCGTCACCACAACGGGCCGGCCGCACACGGCTGCGCGGCGATATCCGGGAGGGCCTCGGCTTCGTCTGGCGACAGCCCGTCATGCGGGTCATCGCGTCCAACGCCGCGTTGCTGAACGCGACGTTCGATGCCTACGCCCTGATCGTCTTGCTGCGGATGGTCGACGCCGGCGTCCACCCGGCCGCCATCGGCGCGACCGAGGGTGCCGCTGGCCTCGCCGGAATCCTGGGCGCGCTCGCTGGTCCGAGCCTGATCAACCGACTCCCGACCGGCTGGCTGACGATTCTCACCTTGTGGGTCCTCGTGCTCGCGCTCGTCCCGACCGTCTTCTCGGTCGATCCCTGGATCGTCGGCGGCTGCACGGCGGCCGCACTGTTCCTTCTGCCGATCAGCAACGCCGGCATCGGCGCCTACCGAATCGCCATCACGCCGGACGAGATGCAGGGCCGAGCCTCGACCGCCACGATGTTCCTCGCCCAGGTCGCCCAGCCCGCCGGTCCGCCCGTCGGCGGCGCCCTGCTGACCTGGCTCGGCGGCTCCACGGCAACCGCCGCCGTGCTCGCGCTGTCCGCCGTCGCCGCCCTGCTGGTCACCCTCAGCGGCTCGATCCGATCGGTACCGCCGCCCAACGCCTGGCTGACCGCCTACGCCGACGTCAACTAGCTGCCGCGGATGCGGTCGTCATCAGCCGTCGTGTCAGGCTGCCCGGCTCTGAAGCTCGAGCTTTCGGACGTGGGTTCGGAGCATGGTCTGATCGCGGTCGTCGGCAGCACCATCGCGCCGGTCGGCGATGAAGTCCCGACGGTCGGCGTCGTGGTCTCGCTGGTCGGCTATCACCTGACGCTGGTCGGCGAGTCGGTCTCGCTGGTCGGCGGCGGCTTCACGTTCGTCGGCCAACCGCTCGCGTTCGTCGGCGTCGCGTTCGCGCTGGTCGGCCAGGCGTTCCCGCTCATCGGGGTCTTCGCCGCTGGCGCGTGCTGTTCGCCGGGCCGCGGCCTCTCGGGTCCGTCGTTCGGCAGCTCGGGCCCGTCGGAGGGCATCGGCGAATCGGGGAGCCATCGCAGCGCGGCGTTCGGCGTCGGTCCTTCGGCGCAGTTCACGCCCGATCTTGCGTGCCCGCGACGCCCGTCGACGAGCTGCGGCGACCTCTCGCCTGATCGCCAGGACCTGTTCGGGGTGCTTGGCCATGGGTCGGCTCTCCTCACCGGACCACCCCTTGGTACCCGGCGGGCGCTCAATCCCGGCGTAGTCCTCCGCGCACGTCCTCAACGATGCTGATGCGCTGACGAACGCCATAGGGGCAAAGGTCCCGCCGGACGCGGAGCCCGATCGCCTGCGCTCGCGAGCTGATCCGCTCCGGATGTATCTACGCCGTGCTGTCCGTCCCGACCTGGGTGTGGGGACACCCGGTCCCCGGCAGCCTATGGAGACAGAAATGACCACGAACTCACCGACTTCCCGCCGGCAGACCGTGGCCAGGAGACTGGCCGGACGTCGCCGGCGCCAGCTCCCGCTGGAAGCAACTCTCGCGTCCGGCGACCCCGACGACATTCCCCGTGCCGCCGGTCTGCTGGGCGAGCTTTTCGTTCAGCATGGTCAGGCCGGCGCGGCAGAGCACGCCTACCGGGCAGCCATCGACTCCGACCACCCCTACTGGTCTCCGGTCGCGCAGGTCGCTCTTGCCCAGCTCTTGGGTGACCGAGGCCGCGGTGAGGAAGCTAAGCCTCTGTTAGAGGATGCGATCGCCTCAGGTCACCCCCGCACCGCCTCCGTGGCGCAAGCCAGCCTCAGCAAGCTCTCGACCGGCGACAAGGACTCGGCCGTCGGGCCCTCGCTGGATGCCTACGAGACCCTCAGCGACCCCGCCGTCGCTCGCGGAGGCCGCAAGTCTGTGCTGGCTGGCCTGATCAGTCTTGCAGCAGGTATCGCCGCCGCGGCCGTGTTAGTCAGCGGACTGGGCGCCGAGACCGCGGTCTCGACAGCCGCGGAAGGCCAGGAGTCGGACGCCGCCGCACGGCACTCCACGGATCCTCGTACGGCAGACACCGCGGCCTGGCTCGAGGCCCAGCGCACCTTCTGGAACGACCGGCTCGACGCGC
>JALDXR010000127.1:0-8386 GCA_032154865.1 Nocardioidaceae bacterium | reverse complement strand
CTGCTCCCAGCGCGGCGTCCGCCGCGTGATGCTCGACCCGTCGAGCCCGACGACAGCGACCCGGCCGGTCAGCTCAGATCGCGGAGGAACGGTCCCGTACGCGCCTTGGGGTCGAACCAGGTCGCCTTCGGCGGCATCACCTGGCCGGCGTCCGACACCGCCCGGACCTGGTCCGTCGTGGGCGGATGGAGCAGGAATCCGATCTCGTGTCGCTCGGCGCACCGCGCGGACAGGGTCGCCGGGTCGACCGTCCCGGGAACCGGCTCGATCCGCGCATCGGACGCCGGGTCGGCGATCCCGAGGGCCGGACCCAGCACCGACTCCAGGATCGCGATGTCGAGCGACTCACGCGGACCGGCGGTCTCGGGCGGCGGACGCAGCCGGATCTGGAACCACGTGCCGTCGAGATGCATCGCGATCCGGCCCGGCGCCGGTGTGGCCGCCTCGGCCGTGTCGACCTCCTCGATGCTCTCGACGGCGGGTTGCTCGGCCAGCACCGCGACCACGTTGGCCGCCGGTCCCTCGGGACGGGTGACGCAGCGGTGATAGCCCAGGATGCGTACCTCGTCCCACGGGAACAACGCGCCCAGGATGAAGTCGGACGGCTGGCTCTCCCCGCTCCCGTGCGCCGTCGCGTACTGCTCGGCGGCGGCGATGCGGTGGTGGCCGTCGGCGATGTAGAGGGTGGAGGTCTTGGCGAGCGCATTTCCGATCACGTCGGCGATCTCGGGGTCGCGAACGATCCAGGCGGCCTGGACGACCCGATCCGAGGTGACCCGTACATCGGGCTGGCCGGCGGACGCGGCGGCCAGCGCCGACCGGAGCTCCGGGCACGGCTCGTGGGCGAGCGTGAGCGGCACCAGCTCGAGCCGGGTCGCGTCGAGTACGGCGCCGAGCCGATCGACCCGGATCGGATTGGTCCCTTCGTGGGCCTGGATCAGACCGCGGCGGTAGTCGTCGACCGCCACCTCGACCACGACGCCGGTCTGCCGATGTCCCCCGGACGCCAGCTCGTAGACCACGTACGAGGGCTCCGGCGGCTGGTCGAAGACGCCGTCGCGGGCGAGTCGCCGGAGCCGAGCGGCGTTGTCGGGGGTGAGCGACTCGTAGCCGACCTCGGCGAGCTCGGCTGCCAGGTCCGAGCTGACCAGGAGCAGCCGGGGCGGCCGCATGGTCAGGTGGCCTTTTCGGGATCGAGGTTCACGCAATGCAGCACCTCACCGGACTGATAGGCGTCGAGCATCCGTACGACCTCCTCGGCGATCGCCTGCTGGGCCTGCTCGGTCGACGCCCCGATGTGGTGGGTGCCGTAGACGTTCGGATGCCGGGCGAGCCGCGAGTCGATCTGCCCCGTCGACCGGCCCGGCTCGTCCTGGTAGACGTCCAGCCCGGCGCGGATGCCCTTGGCGTCCATCGCCTCGATCAGCGCGTCCTCGTCGATGATCTCACCGCGCGAGGTGTTGAGGAGGATCGCACCCGGTTGGACATGCCCGAGGAGATCGCGATCGACCAGACCACGCGTCTGGTCCGCCGCCGGCACGTGGAAGGAAAGCACGTCACAGGTCCGGGCGAGCGCCGGCAGGTCGTCGACGTACGTCATGCCGACGGCGTCCGCCCGGCGGGCACTGTCGGGCTCGCGGTCCGGCTTGGCGATGCCGTGGACGTCGGCGCCGAACGCGGCCGCCCGCTCGGCGAAGGCCAGCCCGATCTGGCCGAGGCCGACGACGCCGATCTGCCGGCCCAGGATTCCCCGCGCCTTGGCGTAGCGCTTCTTGTCCCACCGGCCTTCGCGAAGGTCCTGGACGTTGTCGGGGATGCGCCGGTCGAGGGCGAGCAAGAGGCCGAACGCCAGCTCCGCGACGGCCACCGCGTTGCGACCGGGCACGTTGCAGACGTGGATACCACGCTCGGTCGCGGTCGCCTTGTCGATCGTGTTGGTCCCGGAGCCGGCCCGGATGACGACCTGGAGGGCGTCCGCCTTCTGCAACGTGTCGGCGCTGACGACCGTGCTGCGTACGACCAGGCCCTCGAAGCCCGCGATGCGTTCGGGGAGTTGATCGGCCGTCGTGTCAGGCTCGAAGACGCACTCGTGACCCCGCTCCACAAGTCTGGCGCGGTAGGCCTCGGGGAAGGCGTCGGCGACCAGGACCTTCATGGCTGTTGCGTAATCCTCAACGTGTTGCTCACAGTGCAATCGTGGCTGGGTGACTTCGCCATCGTCAAGGAGTCCCGACTTCTTGGTTTGACCGGCGACCAGAACGGGCAAGAGATGCCTGAGACGACACAATGCCCGATTTCGTCGTCCCCCGAGGTCCGCCACGTCCCCACGTCGCCGTCTGCTCGCTGCCGAGCCGGACCGACCGGCGACAACCTCCGGGTTCGCTCCACCGTTTGTTCCAACAGACCCGCCTGAATCGGAGGATCCCGATGAACCTGAGACGTCGAAGCTTCCTCACCGGAGCTTCCGCCGCCGCCGCGGCGCCGCTGCTGTCGGCCGCCGAGGCATCCGCCGCCGCCCGGACCGCCCCGGCCGGACCCGGCAACCGAGTCCGGACCGGCGCGGAGATCCAGGCCGCCTCCGGGTGGGCCGAGCTCGCCGGTCAGAAGGTCGGCATCGTGACCAATCCGACCGGGATCACCGGCGGCCTGACCAGCATCGTCGACGAGATGCACGCCTCGGGCGAGGTCAACGTCGTCGCCGTCTTCGGTCCGGAGCACGGCTTCCGCGGCACCGGCCAGGCCGGCGACGGCGAAGGCGACCACGTCGACCCGCGGACCGGGATCATGGTCTACGACGCCCACGGAGCCACCGCCGCCAGGTTCACCGACCTCTATCAGCGGTCCGGCGTGGAGACGGTCGTCTTCGACATCCAGGACGTCGGCGCCCGGTTCTACACCTACATCTGGACGATGTACGACTGCATGGCGGCGGACGCGCTGGCGGAGATCGTGGGGGAGTGGGCCGATGCTCCGGCCGGGCTATGAGTCCGGAGTCGGCAAGAAGCAGATCATCCAGCAGCACGGCATGACCGTCGGCGAGCTGGCCCGGTTCTTCGACGCCGAACTGCTGCCCAACGACGCGGGTGGCCGGCTGAGCGACCTCCATGTCGTACGCGCCGACGGCTGGCGACGCCGGATGCGCTTCGCCGACACCGGCCTGCCGTGGACGCTGCCGAGCCCGAACATGCCGACGCCCGACACGGCGCTGGTCTACTCCGGCACCTGCCTGTTCGAGGCGACCAACCTGTCCGAGGGACGCGGCTCGACCCGGCCGTTCGAGCTGATCGGGGCGCCGTACCTCGACTACCGGTGGGCCGAGGCGCTCAACGAGATCGGCCTGCCCGGCGTGGCCTTCCGCGAGGCGTACTTCGTGCCGACCTTCAGCAAGCACGTCGGCGCCGTGTGCGCCGGTGTCCAGCTGCATATCACCGAGCCGCACGAGGTCGAGGCGATCACCACGGCGACCCACATGATCGTCGAGGCCAGGCGGCTCTACAACGGGTTCGACTGGCGCGGCGACGGCGGTCGCTGGATCGATCTCCTCACCGGCTCGGACCGGTTCCGGACCATGTTGGAGGCCGACGTCTCCGCCGAGGAGATCGTCGCCGCCTGGGGGCCAGAGCTCGACGAGTTCGACCGGCGCCGCCGTCCGTACCTGCTCTACCGGAAGTGAGGCGGGACCGATGCGACGACTCGGCATCGTTCTGGCAGGCTCCGCTCTAGCACTCGGCGCGGTGGCGCCGACGCCGGCCAACGCGGAGGATCGAGGGACCCTCGGCCGCTACGACCGCCCACACGACGGCTTCGCGCCGAGCGGGACGAAACTGATGAACGCGACACCGCAGCAGGCCAGGCTCGACCCGGCGCCGATCAACTCGGCCCTCGCGGCCGTCGAGGCCTGGACCGAACCGGTGGGAACCACCCGGCCGATGTTCGCCGGCGCGGTCACGCTGCTCGGACACCAGGGCAGGATCGTCACCCGCGAGGCGACCGGATGGGCGCTGCGCTACGCCGACGGCAGCGGCACCGAGCTGCCCCGCGACCAGTGGATCCCGATGCGCACCGACACGATCTTCGACCTGGCATCGGTGTCGAAGCTGTTCACGTCGATCGTCGTGATGCAGCAGGTCGAGGCCGGCCGGATCGACCTCGACGCCCCGATGGCGAGCTACGTGCCGGAGTTCGCCGAGAACGGCAAGGGCGCCATCACCGTCCGGCAGCTGCTCACCCACACGTCCGGCCTCCCGGCCTGGCTGCCGCTGTGGCGCGACCACCCCGACGCGGCGTCTCGCGTCCACGCGGCACTGACGGCCAAGCTCCGGACCCAGCCCGGCACGACCTACGAGTACTCCGACCTCAACCTGATCGGTCTCGGCGTCCTCGTCGAGCGGGTCACCGGACGGTCGCTGGACCAGCTCGTCGCCGACGACATCACCGAGCCGCTCGGCATGGCCGACACCGGCTACAACCCCGATCCGGCCCTGCGGCCACGGACCGCCGCCACCGAGTTCCAGGCCGTGCCGAACCGCGGCATGGTCCATGGCGAGGTGCACGACGAGAACGCTTGGTCGCTCGACGGCGTGGCCGGGCACGCCGGCGTCTTCTCGACCGCCGACGATCTCGCCGTGCTCGCCCAGGCGCTGCTCAACGGCGGAACCTACGACGGCGCTCGGATCCTTCAACGGTCATCTGTGGAACAGATGACCAGGAATTACAACACTGCCTTCCCGGGCGACAACCACGGCCTGGGTTTCGAGCTGAATCAGCGCTGGTACATGTCGGGTCTGGCGAGTCCGCGTACCGCCGGCCACACCGGTTACACCGGCACGTCGCTCGTGATCGACTTCCAGTCCCGGTCGTTCGCGATCCTCCTCACCAACCGGGTGCATCCGTCTCGATCCTGGGGCAGCAACAACCCGGCCCGGCGGGCGGTCGCCCAGGCCCTGGCGATGTCGCTCGCGGTCCGGCCGCAGCACGGTCCGGACGCCTGGTTCGCCGGCACCGCCAACGCCACGACGTCGACGCTGGACGCACCGGTCGCATTGCCGGCCGACGGTGGACGCCTCGGCTTCGACCTGTTCATCGACACCGAGGAGACCGACGTGTTCTCGCTGGAGACGTCGACCGACGGCGGTGCGACCTGGACGCCGCTGCCGTTCGAGGTACGCGACCGGGGCGCCGTGACGCCGACCGACGGGACGTACACCGCCTCCGGTGATCGACGCTGGGTGCAGGCACGAGCCGACCTGGCGGCCGGCGACCGGATCCTCCGCTGGGCCTACGCGACCGACCCCGACTACTCCGGTCGCGGTGTCTACGTCGACGGGATCCGCGCGGTGAGCGACCAAGGCCTGCTCCTCGACGGCGAACACCACCCGGAGGTCTTCGCGCCCGACGGCTGGCGGCCGGCCCGCCGCTGACCCCCCACGCCCGCTGGCGGTAGCCGAATTGCGAAACACGCCGGCGTGTTTCGCAATTTGGCTACCCTCAGGGGATCGTGACGACGCGGACCGATCAGATCGACGAGGCGCTCGCTGCCGCGCGCCGGCGTTTCGTCGAGCGTCGGCCGCGCACCCGCGAGCTGCACACGGACGCCGTCGGCGTGCTACCCGGCGGCAACACCCGGACCGTGCTGTTTCACCGGCCGTTCCCGATCCGGGTCAGCCGGGCGTCAGGCAGCCGGCTCGAGGACGTCGACGGGCACGAGTACGTCGACCTCCTCGGCAACTTCTCGGCCGGTCTCTTCGGCCACTCCGATCCCGTCATCGCCGAGGCCGTCACCGGAGCGCTGTCCGAAGGCATCAGGCCCGGTGCACACACGCCCCACGAGGTCGCGTTGGCCCGCGCCGTCTGCGATCGCTTCCCCACCATCGAGCGGGTGCGCTTCACCAACTCGGGTACGGAGGCCAACCTGATGGCCCTGTCGGCCGCCCGGGCGTACACCGGGCGCGAGCGCGTCCTGGCCATTCGCGGTGGCTATCACGGCGGGCTGCTGACGTTCCCGTACGAAGCGTCGCCGGTGAACGCGCCGTACGACGTCGTGCTCTGCCCGTACAACGACGCCGTGCAGGCCCGAGCCCTCGTCGAGCAGCACGCCGACTCACTCGCGGCCGTTCTCGTCGAGCCGATGCTCGGCGCCGGCGGCTGCATCCCCGGCGAGCCCGAGTTCCTGCACGCGCTGCGGTCGGCGACTCGGGACACCGGCGCTCTGCTGATCTTCGACGAGGTCATGACGTCGCGGATCGGCCGCCACGGCATGCAGCCGCGGCTCGACATCAGCGCCGACCTGACGACACTGGGCAAGTACATCGGCGGCGGCTTCTCGTTCGGCGCGTTCGGCGGCCGGGCCGAGGTGATGGCGATCTTCGACCCGTCGAGCCCGAACGCCCTCCCCCACGCCGGCACGTTCAACAACAACCGAGCCTCGATGGCCGCCGGCCATGCCGGGCTCACGCAGGTCTACCCGCCCGATGTCGCCGAGCAGCACACTGCCCGGGGCGACGCGCTTCGCGACCGGCTCAACGACGCCTTCGGCCGGTCGAGCGCGCCGTACCAGGTCACCGGTCTCGGCACGCTGATGAACATCCACGCCACCACCGCGCCGATCCGAGACGTCGAGGACCTGGCCGGCGCCGACGAGCGACTCCGGGAGCTGCTGTTCCTCGACCTGCTGGACCGTGGCTACTACATCGCGGGACGCGGCTACCTGGCACTGAGCCTGGCCGTGACCGACGACCAGCTCCACGGCTTCGTCGCCGCCGTGGACGAGGCCGCGAGCCGAATTTCGCATGACCTTCCGAGCGGCGTCTCCTAGGCTCGGCTCCATGCACTCCGGCTTCGGCTAACTCACTGGCGCACGAGCTCCTCCGTCTCGACGTACCGATCGGCATTTCGAGACGAGAGGAGACTTCGCATGTTCAGCCACCAGGAAATTGCTCACTTCCAAGCCTTCGGGTACGTCGTGCTGCCCGGTCTGCTCAGCGACAACGAGACCGCGACGCTGAGCGCCGAGGTCACGGCCGCGTTGGGCGACGCCTTCGGCACCATCGGGCGGGATCCCGGCGACGAGGGCGGGATCCCCGGCGACTACCTCGCACTGTCAGCGGATTGCGCGCCGTTCAGCCAGGCGCTGATCGCCGACGACGTCCGCCTGTTCCAGGGTTCGACCGCACTGCTCGGCCGGCCCACCGTGCCGACGCCGCCGATCGCGACCTGCTTCACCGGCGAATCGACGCCGTGGCACATCGATCAGGGTCCCGACATCGGCGGGGTCAAGTTTCTGATCCATCTGGAGCCACGGACCGCGGAGACCGGCGCGCTGCGCGTCCTTCCGGGCTCCCACGATCCCGGCTTCGCCGCCCGCATGGAGTCGTACTGGTCGGCCGATCCGGGCAACCAGGGCTTCGCACCGTGGCCTGCTCCGGCGGTGGCACTCCCGACCCAGCCCGGAGACGTGATCGCCTTCGACCTGCACCTTCGCCACTCGTCGGTCGGCGGTGGGCATCGCCTGGCGTGGACGATCGAGTACTTGCCCTGGCCGGGACTCGCCGATCCCGAGCGGATGGAGGTCGTACGCGATCTGGTCGAGGACACGGTCGACGACGTGGACCCCGATCGCTGGCCGACCTGGCGTGAATAGGCGGCTGGCGTCCCGATGGCGCCGGTGTCGCGTGAGGTGGCCGCCGAACGGCTGCAGCTGCTCGGCGTGCTCGACCGGACCTGACCGCCGGCGTACGCGCGCACATCAGCCGAACACGGGCTCGGTGTGCCGGGACTGTTAACGCCGGATGCGGGCGAAGTCCTGGACGCCGGTCCACTGTCCGTTGCGAACGGCCGCGCCCACGCCGAGGTGGGTGTAGCCCCGGTTCAGGATGTTCGCCCGATGGCCGGGTGAGTGCATCCACATCCGGACCATCCGCTTCGGCGTGACGCCGCCGCGCGCGATGTTCTCGCCGGCCGACCGAGCGCGGTGGCAGCGACGGAAGATCCTGTTCAGGTTCTGGTGCTCGAAGTCGCCGCTCGCCGCGAGGTGCTCCGACCAGCGCACGGCGATCCGGCGCAGGCACTTGACCCGGTGCAGCGGTGGCAGGTCGTGCCGGCGCCGGGCGACGTTGGTCCAGTGGAACACCTTGCGCTGATAGCGCCGCTCCCGGTCGGTGTGGGTCCGAGCGGGTGCCGATGCGGCCTTCTCGGCTGAGTCGATGTCGACTGCGGACGCCGCTTCGCTAGCGGGCGTGATCGGTACGGCGAGCAGGAGTCCGGTGACAAGTCCGATGAGTACGCGTCCCATGGCCCTGCATGCTCGCACAACGCCGGTTCATGGGGCTCGGCGCTCGACCTACCGTGATCGGGGCTATTCGCCGGTCGCCGCCTGCGCCCGCCAGTC
>JALDXR010000634.1:0-2576 GCA_032154865.1 Nocardioidaceae bacterium | reverse complement strand
ACTTCGTCACCGACCGAGGTGACGCTTCCGGCACCGGCTACTGGTCGCCTGCCACAGGCGAGTATCGCGCCGACATCGTGCAGCGAGCCTTCGGTCGCCATCTGAACGTGCCGAGGGTGGCGGGTCCCCGGGAAGCGGTCGAGGGCACCGCCAACGGCGCAGTCGTGGCACCGGGCACCGGGGACAATATGGCAGCCGCGCTCGGGCTCGGACTCGGGCCGGGCGACCTCGCCGTGTCCTTGGGCACCAGCGGCACCGTCTTCGCGGTGTCGCCCGAGCCGACCGCCGATGCGTCCGGCATCGTCGCCGGCTTCGCCGACGCGACTGGAGCGTACCTCCCACTGGTCTGCACCCTCAACGCCGCGCGTGTACTCGAGGCCGCCGCCGCCATGTCCGGTGTGGACCTCGCCGGGCTCGACGACCTGGCGGGCTCCGTCGACGACGCCGACGGCCTGGTGCTGCTGCCGTACCTCGACGGCGAACGGACCCCACCGCTGCCCGAGGCGACCGGCGTGCTGCACGGCCTGACCCGGCGCAACGCGACCCCGGCGCATCTCGCCCGGGCGGCTGTCGAGGGCATGCTGTGTGGGCTGGCCGACGCGGTCGCGGCGTTGCGTGATCACGGTGTACGGCCCGGCCGGGTCGTTCTCATCGGCGGGGCCGCCCGCTCACAGTCGGTGCAGCGGATCGCGGCCGAGCTGTTCGGACTCGAGGTGGTGGTCCCGGAGCCCGCGGAGTACGTCGCCCTCGGCGCCGCCCGCCAGGCGGCCTGGACGCTCGCCGGGTCGGACCAGCCGCCGGAGTGGCGGATCCAAGCCGACCGGCTCGAGCCCGAGCCGGAGCGGGTCGCCGCCGGCGAACGCGTACTCGCTCGGTATCGCGAGACGCTGTCCGCCGCCGGACCGCTGCTCGGGCGCCGCGCCTAGTTCGTCGGCGCTGGGGTCGTCGTCGGCGGCGCCGGCTTCGGCTTCGCGATCTTGATGATGTCGATCGTGAAGACCAGCGTGTCAGTGCCCTGGATCCCGGCCTGCGGGTTGCCGGTCGAGCCGTAGCCGTCGGCCGGCGGGATCGCGACCAGGATGCGGCTGCCGACCGTCTGACCCTCGATCGCCTTCTTGAAGCCGGGCACGACGCCGTCGAGCGCGAACGTCGCGGGCTGGCCCGACGTCCACGAGCTGTCGAACTCGTCGCCGGTGCGGCCGTTGAGGCCCTGGTAGTTGACCGTGACCTGATCGGTCGCCTTGACGGTCTCGCCGTCGCCCTTGCTGAGGACCTTGACCTCGGTCTCCTTGACCGACATCGCGGGCTCGAACTCGACCTTCGGCTCGTCGCCGAACTGGCCGGTCACGGTGACGTCGTCGAGGCTCGTGGAGTTGATCTCCGGCGGCTTGAGGATGTCGAAGACGAACACCAGTGTCGAGTCGGACTGGATGCCGACCTGGGGGTTGCCGTTCTGGCCGAATCCGTCGGCCGGCGGCACGGCCGCGACCACCCGGCTGCCTTCGTGCTGTCCATCGAGCGCCTTGACGATGCCGGGCAGCAGCGCACTCGGGCCGGAGTCGAGGGTGAACGTCGCCGGCGTTCCCCGATCCCACGAGCTGTCGAACGGCTGGTCGCTGCCGGCGATGATGCCGACGTAGTTGACCGTCACGGAGTCGCCGGACTGGACAACCGCACCGTCGCCCTCGCTGAGCGTCTCGACCTGCGTGTCGTCCACGCTGAGGCCGGCGTCGACGTTGAAGGTCGGCTTGTCTCCGAACTCACCGCCGATGCTGACGCCCGCGATGCCAGTGGACTCCGGGGACGGACCCTCGTCAGCCGAGCTCTCGTCGTCCCCGCAGGCGCCCAGCATCAGCAGGGCGGGGACGACCAACGCGGCGAGCAGTTTGCGACGCACGGAGATGACCAATCGTTCGAAGTGGTTGACCGCGCCAACCCTACCTGGCGGTCACCGACCCCTTACATGCTGTCGATCAGCTTGTGCACCCGCTCGTCGTGGGAGCGGAACGGGTCCTTGCACAGCACGGTGCGCTGCGCCTGGTCGTTGAGCTTGAGGTGGACCCAGTCGACCGTGAAGTCGCGACGGCGCTCCTGGGCCCGCCGGATGAACTCCCCGCGCAGCCGGGCCCGGGTCGTCTGCGGCGGCCGCGACTTGGCCTCGAAGATCGCGAGGTCGGTCGTGGCCCGCGTCACGGCGCCGCGCCGCTCGAGCATGAAGTAGAGGCCCCGATCGCGGTGGATGTCGTGGTACGCGAGGTCGATCTGCGCGATCCGGGGGTGACCCCAGGTGAGGTCGTGCGCGGCCCGATAGCGGTCCATCAGGGCGTACTTGATCACCCAGTCGATCTCGCGCTCGACAATCGTGAGATCGCCGGACTCGACGGCCTTGAGTCCGCGTTCCCAGAGGTCGAGTACGCGATCGATGGTCGGACTGTGCAGCTCTCGGCGGTCGACGAAGTCGCGGGCCTTGGAGAGGTATTCCGACTGGATCTCGAGCGCGTTGGCCTCGCGGCCGTTGACCAGGCGTACGCGATGCCGGCCGGTCATGTCGTGGGAGATCTCGCGGATCGCCCGGA
>JALDXR010000633.1:0-2578 GCA_032154865.1 Nocardioidaceae bacterium | reverse complement strand
TCGTGGCCCGAGGAGAGCAGTGACCGACACGACCTACAACGCGAGTGACACCAGCGCCGCGGATGTCGTGGCCCGAGGAGAGCAGTGACGGATACGACCTACAGCGCGAGTGACATCCAGGTCCTCGAAGGCCTCGAGGCCGTCCGCAAGCGCCCTGGGATGTACATCGGGTCGACGGGTCCGTCCGGACTGCATCACCTCGTGTACGAGGTGGTCGACAACAGCGTCGACGAGGCGATGGCGGGCGAGGCCACATGGGTCGACGTCACCCTTCTGCCCGATGGCTCCTGCCGGGTCGTCGACGACGGCCGCGGCATCCCGGTGGCGCCGCACCCCCGCTATCCGGAGAAGTCCGCCGTCGAGGTCGTGCTCACCGTGCTGCACGCGGGCGGCAAGTTCGGGGAGGGCAACGGCTACCAGGTGTCGGGTGGGCTCCACGGTGTGGGCGTCTCGGTGGTCAACGCGCTGTCCGACTGGCTCGAGGTCGTCATCGATCTCGATGGCCAGCGGCACCGCCAGCGCTTCGAGTCCGGTGGTGAGCCGGTCGGCCCCCTCGAGATGGTCGGGCCCGCCCCCGAGGGTCGGCGCGGCACGACCGTGACGTTCCAGCCGGACCCGACGATCTTCGACACCACGGAGTTCTCGGCGCGAACGCTCTTGGAGCGGCTGCAGATGATGGCGTTCCTGAACGCCGGCCTGCGCATGGTGTTCCACGACCTGCGGCCCGGTCACGAGCGGGACGAGGAGTTCCGGTACGACGGCGGGATCGAGGACTTCGTCCGTCACCTCAACCGCTCGAAGGACGCCCTTTTCGAGGCGGTCGGCGCGTTCAAGGGGAGCGAGAACGGCGACGAGGTCGAGGTCGCCTTCCAGTGGAACACCGGCTTCAACGAGGGCATCCACACCTTTGCCAACGGCATCACCACCATCGAAGGGGGCATGCACGAGGAGGGGTTCAAGAAGGCGCTCACCTCCACCGTGAACCGCTACGCCTTCGGCAAGGCCATGCTCCGCGAGGGCAAGGACGAGCGTCTGCTCGGCGAGGACATCCGCGAGGGCCTGACCGCCATCGTCGCGGTGCGGCTGCGAGATCCACAGTTCGAGGGGCAGACCAAGGCCAAGCTGGGCAACGTCTTCATGCGGTCGCTGGTCGAGCGGACCACCAACGAGCACCTGGCGTTGTGGTTGGAGGAGCACCCGGCCGAGGCCAAGGCGGCCGTCCAGAAGGCCATCCAGGCGTCCAAGGCGCGCGTGGCCGCCCAGAAGGCCCGTCAGAAGGCGCGGAAGTCGGCGCTCGACGGCGCCGGCCTCCCGGGCAAGCTCACCGACTGCTCGTCGCCCGATCCGGCCGAGTCCGAGCTGTACATCGTGGAGGGTGCATCGGCGGGCGGGTCGGCCAAGGACGCCCGCGATCCCCGCACCATGGCCATCCTCCCGATCCGGGGCAAGATCCTCAACGTCGAGCGGGCGACCATCGACCGCATGTTCAAGAACACCGAGATCCAGGCGTTGGTCGCGGCCATCGGCGCGGGCATCGGTGAGGACTTCGATGCCGACAAGGTGCGGTACCACAAGGTGGTCCTGATGTGCGATGCCGACGTCGACGGCAGCCACATCAGGACGCTGCTGCTGACGTTCTTCTTCCGTCAGATGCGCCCGCTGATCGAGCGCGGCTACGTCCACATCGCCCAGCCGCCGCTGTACTCGACCACGGTCGGCAAGGAGAAGGTGTACCTGAAGGACGACCGGGCCCGCGACGCGTTCCTCGCCGCGAACCCGAACCACAAGGAGGAGTTCCAGCGGTTGAAGGGTCTCGGCGAGATGAACGCCGATCAGCTCTGGGACACGACGCTCGATCCGGCCCGTCGCACTCTGCTGAAGGTGACCATGGACCAGGCGGCGATCGCCGACGAGATCTTCGCCATCCTGATGGGCGACGACGTCGACCAGCGCAAGACCTTCATCCAGGCCAATGCCCAGGACGTGCGGTTCCTCGACATCTGAGGCACCCAGACGTCCCGACCGACGATCCGGAGGAAGAGCGATCCATTGACTGACAGCCCCGACAACGGCTCGATCGAGGACGGGGGCCCGGTCGTGCTCGACATACAGCCCATCGAGATCCAGGAGGAGATGGAGGAGTCCTTCCTGGCGTACGCGATGTCGGTCATCGTGTCGCGTGCCCTCCCGGACGCTCGGGACGGGTTGAAGCCGGTGCATCGCCGGATCCTGTGGAGCATGTACGACACCGGTATCCGGCCCGATCGCTCGCACCGCAAGTGCGCCACGGTCGTCGGCGACGTCATCGGCAACTACCACCCACACGGCGATGGGGCCATCTACGACGCGCTGGTGAGGATGGGCCAGTCCTTCTCGCTGCGCCACATCCTGATCGACCCGCAGGGGAACTTCGGCTCCCCGAGCGATCCGCCCGCCGCCTACCGCTACACCGAGTGCCGGCTCACCCCGCTGGCGATGCGGCTCGTCGACGGGATCGACGAGGACACGGTCGACTTCGCGGCCAACTTCGACGGGACGAAGGACGAGCCCAGGGTCATGCCGTCACGGTTCCCGAACC
>JALDXR010000632.1:0-2580 GCA_032154865.1 Nocardioidaceae bacterium | reverse complement strand
ATGAACTGCGTCGGATCGTTGCGACTCATGCGCCCTCCTCGTCGCCGCTCTTGCGTTGAAGCCTAGGGCGTGTTGGTAAACTCCGCTGGCCCGCTGCGCGATCCCTGACGGGCCGCTCGCGACGGCCGGGGTCCACGGATGGAGGCTTACGGTCGGCTCCGGCGTCGCCGGGCGTCCCGCAGCCGCAGGTATCCGTTCACCGGCATGGCAGCCAGGCGGCTCCGATCGGCGAGCCTCAGCAGGCCTCGCTTGACCCGGAACCGCTGGGCCCGGATCCGGCTGCGCCACCGGCCGCCGTGCCGCGGGGCGGAGTCCGGCGCGGCCGGCCGGGCGCCGGTGCCCTCCCACCACAGCGTCGCGTACTCCTCGGTCATCGCCGTGAGGGCACGCAGCGCGGAGTCGAGCATCTCGTCGCTCGTCGTCTCGTCCGGACGTCGCGGTGTGTCGGTCTCGGTGGGCACCAGGTCGGCGAGATCTCCGACCACCTCGTAGCCGCTGGCGACCAGATCGTCCACGATCCGCTGGCCCTCGGCGCTCACCCAGGCCTGGTCGTCCGGATCCAGCCCGACGGTCTCGGCCACCGAGTTCCGGGTGAGCTCACGGGTCAAGAGCCGCCGGACGACCCGGTGGTGCTGGCGCTCGTTGAGGCGGTGGCCCAGACCTTCGTTGAGGCGGCGGAGGACCTCGGCGTCGGCCGTGGCGAACGCGCGGTTGTCCCAGACCGTCGCCTCGGTCAGTGGCGTGTTGTCATAGCCGACGACCTTGCCGACCCGCTCGAGCAGGACGTCCTTCGAGGCGCCGGCGGGCGGCACGGTGACGACGTGCATCCGGTCGCGAGGGACGACGCTCTGCCACACGTCGAGGATCGCCATCAGGTCCTGCCGGATCCAGAAGCTGCGTCCGGGGTTCTGTCCACGGCGGGCCGGGTCGCGTACGCCGTCGACGAACTGCCGCCAGGTCCAGGTCTCGTCGCTCTTGATGGCCTGGTGCCACGACGACAGCAGGACCCGCCCCAGGTCTCGTACGGTGGCGACCACGTGGACCTCGTGGTCGGGGAAGCCCTCCACCGCCTTGCGGGCGTCTCGGGCCGTGGCGAGGCTGAGCGACTCGTCGGAGATCAGCGTGATCGGGTCCGGGGAGGCCTGGACCGCCGCGGTCAGCTCGTCCCACTGACCCTCGATCCGCTCCTCCCCACCCTTCGGCCGGCGTCCGAACAGGTCGGAGACCGCGAAGACCTGGATCGGGCCGTCCTGGCCGCCCGGGTAGTGGACGCCTTGCTCGGCCAGCTGCTTGCGATTGGCTCGCCACAGGTTCTGCAGATACGTCGTGCCCGTCTTGTAGAGGCCGATGTGCAAGTACACACAGCGGTTGTCGCGAGTCATGCACGGCATTGTGCACTGCCCGATGTCCGGCGCGCGACTCGGCGTCACCTGGCCCACCGTCGGCCGCCGGTGAGCGGTTAACATCCCGGCGTGAGCGACCTTTCCGACCAGCCGATGTTCGCCCTCTCCGAAGAGCACCGGGCCATCCGGGCCGCCGTCCGCGCGGTCTGTGACGACAAGGTTGCGCCCCGGGCCGCCGAGGCGGACGAGACCGGGGAGTTCCCGAAGGCGTCGTACGAAGCGCTGCGCGCCTCGGACTTCCATGCACCGCACATCCCGGAGCAGTACGGCGGCGCCGGGGCCGATGCGCTGGCGACCTGCCTCGTCATCGAGGAGGTCGCCCGCGCCTGTGCGGCGAGCTCGCTGATCCCGTCGGTCAACAAGCTCGGCACAGTGCCGCTTTTGCTGGTGGCTTCTGAGGACTTGAAGAACCGTTACTTACGGCCGGTGGCGCGTGGCGAGTCGCTGTTCTCGTACTGCCTGTCGGAGCCGGAGGCGGGCAGCGACGCGGTCGCCATGAAGACCAAGGCGGAGCGTGACGGCGACGCCTACGTCCTCAACGGCGTCAAGCGCTGGATCACCAACGCCGGCGTCTCGGACTGCTACACCGTGTTCGCCGTGACCGATCCGGAGCAGCGGGCGAAGGGCATCTCGGCGTTCGTCGTCGAGTCGGCCGACGAGGGCGTGTCGTTCGGCGCTCCCGAGAAGAAGCTCGGCATCAAGGGGTCGCCGACCCGGGAGGTCTACTTCGACAACGTCCGGATCCCGGCCGACCGGATGATCGGGCCCGAGGGCACCGGCTTCCAGACCGCGATGCGCACCCTCGACCACACCCGGGTCACGATCGCCGCGCAGGCGGTCGGCATCGCCCAGGGCGCGTTGGACTATGCGGTCGGGTACGTCCAGGAGCGGGAGCAGTTCGGCAAGCCGATCGCGGAGTTTCAGGGTCTGCAGTTCATGCTCGCCGACATGGGCATGAAGGTCGAGGCCGCCCGGCAGCTGACCTACGCCGCCGCCGGGCGATCCGAGCGGGCGGACCCCGATCTGACGTTCTTCGGCGCCGCCGCGAAGGCGTACGCGTCCGACATGGCGATGGACGTGACGACCGACGCGGTCCAGTTGCTCGGCGGCTACGGCTACACGCGCGACTACCCGGTCGAGCGGATGATGCGCGACGCCAAGATCACCCAGATCTACG
>JALDXR010000126.1:0-8414 GCA_032154865.1 Nocardioidaceae bacterium | reverse complement strand
CGCAGCGGCCCACAGCGGCCCGAACGTCTTCAAGCCGCGCAAGCGGTTCGCCCGGGAGTTCACCTCGCGCGGCGATCGTGACACCTCGACTTCCCACATCGAGCACGTCAGGGAGTTGCAGTACCGGCTGCGCTGGGCAGGCGTCTACAACGGTCCGGTCACCGGTACGTTCGCTAAGCGGACGTTCAAAGCCGTCAAGCGTTTCCAGCGCAAGCACCACATGAGGCCCACCGGCAAGGCCAACGTCCGAACCTGGCGGAAGCTGATCCCACGGACGGTCCGGGGCCGCCACGCCATCCCGCAGTCCTGCAAGCGCAGGGGATGGCACGCGTGCTACGACCGCAAGCGCCACCAGGTGACCCTGTGGAAGGGCGGCACGCTCTGGAACTCGTGGCTGGTCCGCGGCGGTTCGGCGTCGACCCCGACCCGGGTCGGAAAGTTCAAGGTCTTCTACCGCGACAAGGACCACGTCAGCAGCCTGTTCGACTCCCCGATGCCGCACTCGCAGTTCTTCTCGGGCGGCCAGGCCTTCCACGGATCGGTCCTGATGATGAATCCGTTCGTCGGTCACAGCCACGGCTGCGTCAACATGTACCGCGAGGACGCCCGTCAGCTGTGGCAGCTGACCGCCAGGCATCCGCTCAAGGTGCGTGTCTACGGCGCGTGGGACTGACGAAGCTAGCGCGACGCGACGACGTGGAGCTGGGCGGCGACGGCCGCGAACGCTGACACCTCGGCCACCGCCTCCTCCAACTCGAGCAACGCCCGGGAGGCACCTGGCTCCACGTCGAACACGGCACTGGGAACCAGGTCGGTGAACACCCGAACGGCCTGCACACGGTCCGGCGTGAAGCTGTGGACACGTAGCAACGCCACGACCTCGTCCGGTGTGTAGCGCCGCCGCCGCGAAGCCTGCGAAAGAAGCGCCGACGGCGGCGTCTCGAGGAGCGTCCTTGCCTCCGAGAGATGACCCGCCATCGCCTTCGCCAGGACCGCCGCATAGCGTCCGGCGACCACGACACTGAGCGCTCCGGACGGATGCATGGCGGCGCGGATCGTCTCCAGTGCCTCATCGGGATCGTCGACGACCTCGAGGACGCCGTGACAGAGCACGATGTCGACCGTCCCGGACTCGACGTGGTCGAGCAGATCGTGCGCATCGCCTTGTACAGCACGGATCCGCTCGTCGACGCCGCGCTCGGCGGCCCGCCGGTTCAGTGCCGCCAGCGCGTCCGGACTCGGGTCGACCACGGTGACCCGATGGCCGAGTTCGGCGACCGGGACCGCGAGTCCGCCGGTCCCGCCGCCGAGGTCGAGCACCCGCAGCTCCTCCCCCGCCGGCTGCGTCGTCGCGGCCTCGACAAGCTCCTGGATCGCCGTCCAGAGGACGCCGCGGCGTACAGCCACGGGACTCGACCGGGGTTGTTCGGCCACGTACGGACTCCTCGCGGACGGTCGAACTCGACACGCGCACTCAGGCGCGACGACAACGCCATCACCCTAGCCTCGATCCGTGGACTCCGGCCGTCGCGATTGCGACCTCGGCTGAGCGGCTCCGCTAGCCGCGGACCCGCTCGTAGTCCACGACGGAGTAGCCCTCGCCCGACTCGCGCCCGACCTCCCGCCACTGGTCCCAGTCGACCTCGGGGAACGTCGTGTCTCCGGCCGGCTCCTGGTCGACCCACGTCACAACCATCCGATCGGCTCTCGGGATGGCCGCGGCGTAGATCTCAGCGCCGCCGAAGACGAACACCTCACGGTCATGCCGGGCGGCGATCTCCAACGCGGCATCGACACTGCCGGCGACCAGAGCTCCCTCGGCCTGCCAGTCGGGTTGCCGCGTCACGACCACGGTGGTCCGGCCCGGCAGCGCCCGTCCGATGGAGTCGAAGGTGCGACGACCCATCACGAGCACGTGTCCCATGGTGAGTTTCTTGACCCGGGCCTGCTCGCCGGGGAGCCGCCAGGGCATGCCCCCTTCGCGACCGATGACTCCGTTGGCGGCGACCGCGACGACGATCGTGATCGTGTACGGCTCGGTCATACGGCGATAGGCGCCTTGATGGCCGGATGCGGGTCGTAGCCGTCGATGCGTACGGACTCGATCTCGAACTCGTCGATGTCACGACGGGTCGGGTCGAGCCAGAGCCGGGGCAGCTCGCGCGGGGTGCGACCGAGCTGCTCTCGCGCCTGGTCCAGGTGATTGCGGTAGAGGTGGGCATCGCCGAGCGTGTGGACGAACTCGCCGGGCTCCAGATCGGTCACCTGGGCGACCATGTGGGTCAGCAGGGCGTAGGACGCGATGTTGAACGGCACACCGAGGAAGACGTCGCCGGAGCGCTGGTAGAGCTGGCAGGACAGCCGCCCTTGGGCGACGTAGAACTGGAACAGCGCATGGCAGGGCGTCAGCGCCATCCGGTCCAGATCGGCGACGTTCCACGCGCTCACGACGTGGCGCCGCGAGTCGGGATCGGTCGTGATCTGGTCGACGATCCGCCGCAGCTGGTCGATCTGACCGCCGTCGGGGGTCGGCCACGACCGCCACTGGTGGCCGTAGATCGGTCCGAGGTCGCCGTTGTCGTCGGCCCACTCGTCCCAGATGGTGACGCCGTGGTCGTGCAGCCACTTCACGTTGGTCTCGCCGCGCAAGAACCAGATCAGCTCGGCGACGACCGACCGGATGTGGATCTTCTTCGTCGTGACAAGGGGAAAGCCGGCCGCCAGGTCGAACCGCATCTGGTGCCCGAAGACACTCAGCGTGCCGGTTCCGGTGCGGTCGTCCTTCGGCACGCCGTCGTCGAGAATCCGCTGCACCAGGTCGAGATACTGCCGCACGCGGCGACACTAACACCGGCACCCGACCGAGCCGCTGCTCCCACGCCGCCGGACCGGCCGACCCTCAGCGGTACTGGAAGCCGGCCAGCCAGGGGCGCACCCCGACCCGGCTGGCCCAGTCGGACCAGGCCGAGCTCATCCGGCCGACCAGGTCGGGATGCCCGGCGGCCAGATCGTTCTGCTCGGCCCGGTCGTGAAGCATGTCGTAGAGCTCCCATCGCTTGGCGTACTCCGCGACGAGCTTCCACCTGCCGTGGCGGGCGGCGCGGTTGCCCTCGTGCTCCCAGTAGACCCGTCGGGTCGACGTCCAGTCCGGGACCGGTCGCTGCCCGAGAGCACCGGCGAAGCTGCGGCCTTCGGGCAGTGGGATTCGGGTGCCGTTGCGCGAGCTGGGGTACTGCGCGTCGCACAGCTCGACGAGGGTCGGCATCAGGTCGGAGACGTGGAGCAGCCGGTGGTCGATCCGGCCGGGTGGCAGCCGGCCCGGCCACGACACCAGAAAAGGGGTCGCCAGCCCGCCTTCGGACGTCAAGTGCTTGTACTGCGAGAACGGCGTGTTGCTCGTGTTGGCCCAGGCCCGGCCGTAGCTGGAGAACGTGTCGCTCGGACCCGGATCGATCCGCCAGGAGTTGCCGGCCCGCATCGGCTTTCGACCCACGCTCACGGCCGAGCCGGAGCTGCTGCCTCCCATCCGCTCGGCCGAAGCCCCGTTGTCGGACAGGAACATCACGATCGTGTTGTCGCGGATCCGGAGCTCGTCGAGGGTGGCCAGGATTCGCCCGACGCCACGGTCCATCGCGGTCATCTGCCCGGCGTAGACCGCCATCCGCTCGCTCTGCCAGCGACGATGCGCCACCCGCTGCCAGGCGGGCACCTCGCGGTCTCGCGGCGGCAGCTGCTTCACCCCCGGCAGCAGACCGGCCTGGCGCATCCGGGCGAACCGCTCCTGACGGATGCGATCCCAGCCCTGGCTGTAGGTGTCGCGATAGCGCGCGATGTCGCGCGGCCGGGCCTGTAGCGGGAAGTGCGGTGCCGAGTAGGTGATCATCGTGAAGAACGGATCGCGTGATGCCGCGTAGTCGCGGATCGTGCCGATCGCCTCACCGGTGATCGCCTCGGTGAGATAGAAGTCCGGGTCGGTCGGATGGCCGATCAGCTGGGTGTCGCGGTAGAGGCCCGGCCGGAAGTACGACGACTTGCCGCCGGTCGGGCCGTACGACCGTTCGAAGCCACGCGTGGCCGGGATGATCCCGGTGTCGAACTGGGCCACGTGCCATTTCCCGAAAAGCGCCGTGCGATATCCACTGGGACCGAGGACCTCGCCCAGCGTCACGCAGGCGTCGCTGAGTCGGCCGCGGTAGGCCGGCGACCCCTGGTCCTCGGTGACGTAGCCGAGGCCGGCCTGGGTCGGATAGAGACCCGTGAGCAGGCTGGCGCGGGTGGGGACGCAGCGGGCATTGGTCATCATGCTCGTGAACCGGGTGCCGCCGTGAGCGAGTGAGTCGAGATGCGGAGTCGCGATCTCCGCACCGAAGGCGCCGAGGTCGGAGAAACCCATGTCGTCGGCGACGATGAGCACCACGTTGGGGCGCTGTGGCGGCGGGTTGACGGGCTGCTTGGGCTTGGCCTGCTCGGTGGTCCGCGGCGGCTTCTGGGGATCCGGCGCACCATGGTCGCCTTCCGGATCGAGGTGCGCTCCGAACGCACCAGCGGCGCCGACTACGCCCACCCCGCGCACGAAGTCACGCCTCGAGAGGCCGCGAGACCCAGGGGTCGAACCCCCCATGCTCCCTCCATTCCGGACGAATGGTCACTTGAGTCGATGAGAGAAGTCCCGCCGTGTCCCTCGGCTAGGCATCGTAGTCGAGGACGACCCGCTCACTGGTGGGGTGTGACTGACACGTCAGGACGTAGCCGCGTTCGACTTCGTCCGGCTCGAGGGCGTAGTTGGTGTCCATCCGTACCGTGCCATCCACCAGCTTGGCCCGGCAGGTCCCGCACACTCCCCCCTTGCAGGCGTACGGCGCGTCCGACCGCACGGTCAGGGCGGCCTCGATGATCGGCGGGCCGTCGGCCGCGACCCGGACGGTCGATCGCCGGCCGTCGAGCGCGAACGACACCTCTGCCGCATCGGGATCGTCGGCCGCGACCGGCGGAGCCACGGGCCGGGGCGCGGTGTCGACGTGGAACAGCTCGGTGTGGAGGTGTGCCGGATCGGCACCGCGCTTCTCGAGCACCTCGTGCAGCTCGGTGACCATGGGGTACGGCCCGCAGAGGAACCACTCGTCGACCTGGTCGACCGGCAGCAGGGCGTCGAGGATTCGCTCGAGTCGCGACCCGTCCAGGCGGCCCGAGAACAGCTCGACGTCCATCGACTCCTGACTGAGCAGGTGGATCAGGTGGAACCGGTCGGCGTAGCGGTCCTTGAGATCCTCAAGATCCTCCAGGAACATCACGCTCTTCGTGGTCCGGTTGGCGTAGAGCAGCGTGACCCGGCTAGCCGGCTCCCTCGCGAGCGCGGTGGCCGCGATGGACAGGATCGGCGTGATCCCGGATCCGGCCGCGATCAGCGCGTAGTGCTTGGCGTGGCCCGGATCGAGCGGGGTGAAGAAGCGGCCGCTCGGCGTCATGACCTCGATCTCGTCGCCGACCGTGAGCCGTTCGAGGGCGTACTCGCTGAACGCGCCGCCGGGCAGCCGTTTGACCCCGATCCGTAGGCGTCCCGATCCGGCGGGCGCACAGATCGAGTAGTTGCGCCGGACGCTGTCGCCGGCGGCGGCCGTACGAACGGTGAGGTGCTGACCGTGGCTGTAGGCGTAGTCCGCCGCGAGATCCGGCGGCACGTCAAACCCGATCGCGACCGCGTCATCGGTCAGCCGCTCGACCTCGCACACGCGGAGGGTGTGGAAGACCGAATGCCGGCGCGTCGACGGCCGGGTGGGACTCTGTTCGCTCATAGCGCCTTGAAGTGGTCGAACGGCTCCGAGCACGCGTTGCAGCGCCACAGTGCCTTGCAGGCCGTCGAGCCGAACCGGCTCAGCTCCTGGGTGTCCGGCGAACCGCACAGGGGACAGCGCACCGACAGCGTCAGCGACACCGGGCCGGAGCGATGCGGTGCGGTGCCCGACGGCGGCGCGATGCCGAACTCGGCGAGCTTGCGACGACCGTCCTCGCTGATCCAGTCGGTGGTCCACGCCGGAGCGAGGACGAGGCGGATCCGGACCCGCTCGTGTCCGGCGTCGGCCAACCGTCGCACGATGTCGTCGCGAATGGCGTCCATCGCCGGGCAGCCGGAGTAGGTCGGGGTGATGTCCACCTCGACCGCGCCGTCGGTCCGGGACCGTACGTCACGCAGGATGCCGAGGTCCTCGATCGTGAGCACCGGGATCTCGGGGTCGGGTACGTCAGCGATCAGCTCCCGCGCCGACGCGGTCGCCGTCACCATTGCGCACCCGGGTGCGATCGGGCGAGGTGCTGCATCTCGGCGAGGAGATAGCCCATCTGCTCGGTGTGGACGCCTTGCCGGCCGCCGCTGTGCCGGTTAGCCGGCTCGGGCTCGTCGAGGGTCGCCGCCGCAAGGACGGCACGTACGTGGGCCAGCGTCGGTTGGGCGAGGTCGGGCGGGTCGACAGCGATCTTGGCGGCGGCGAGCACGCCGGTCAGCTCGTCGGACTCGAACAGTTCGTGGACGTAGGGCCAGATCCGGTCGAGCCCGGTCTGCATCCGCCGATGCGACTCCTCGGTGCCGTCGCCCAGCCGGATGACCCAGGCGCCGGCGTGGTCACGGTGGTAGGCGACCTCCTTGAGCGCCTTCGCCGCGATCGCCGCCAGGGTCTCGTCCGCACTGTCGACGAGCCGGCTGTAGAGCTCGTACTGATAGGCCGCGAACACAAGCAGCCGGGCCATCGTGGCGCCGAAGTCGCCGTTGGGCAGCTCGACCAGCTGGCAGTTGCGAAACTCCCGCTCGTCGCGGAAGTACGCCAGGTCGTCCTCGCTGCGACCGGAGCCGTCGGCCTCGCCGGCGTAGGTCAGCAGCGCCCGAGCCTGGCCGAGCAGGTCGAGGGCGAGGTTGCCGAGGGCGAGGTCCTCCTCGAGCTCCGGAGCGGAGGCGATCCACTCGCCGGTGCGCTGGGCGAGGACGAGGGCGTCGTCGCCGAGGCGCAGGGCGTACTCACCCACACGAGCGTCGAGGTCGATGCCCATCACAGCTTCGGCTCGCTCACAGATGCTCGACCCCCTCGGGCACGTGGTAGAAGGTCGGGTGGCGATAGACCTTGTCGTCGGCCGGGTCGAAGAACGCATCCTTCTCGTCCGGGCTGCTGGCCGCGATCTGATCGGCCGGGATGACCCAGATCGACACGCCCTCGCCGCGCCGGGTGTAGACGTCACGCGCGTTGCGCAAGGCCATCGCGGCATCCGGCGCGTGCAGACTGCCGACGTGGACGTGCGACAGTCCGCGCCGGGCCCGGACGAAGACCTCCCACAACGGCCAAGAGTCGGACCCGCTCATGCGACGGCCGCATTCGTACGCCGGGCCGCCTGCTTCGCCTCGTGGGCCGCAGCAGCTTCGCGTACCCAGGCGCCCTCCTCGTGGGCCCGGCGACGATGCGCCATCCGCTGCGCGTTGCACGGGCCGTTGCCCTTGATGACCTCGAACAGCTCGGTGAAGTCGATCTCGCCGTAGTCCCAGTGGCCGGTCTCGGCGTTCCAGGTCAGGTCGGGATCGGGCAGCGTCAGCTCGAGTGCCTGGGCCTGCGGCACGGTCATGTCGACGAAGCGCTGCCGCAGCTCGTCGTTGGTGAACCGCTTGATCCCCCACCGACCGGACTGTGCCGTGTGGGTCGACTCCGCGTCGGGCGGCCCGAACATCATCAGGCTCGGCCACCACCAGCGGTCGACGGCGTCCTGGGCCATCGCGTGCTGCGCCTCGGTGCCGTGGCTGAGCGTCCAGAGGATCTCGAATCCCTGCCGCTGGTGGAACGACTCCTCCTTGCAGATCCGGACCATCGCTCGGGCGTACGGCCCGTAGGAGCAGCGGCACAGCGGCACCTGGTTGGTGATCGCGGCGCCGTCGACGAGCCAGCCGATGGCGCCCATGTCGGCCCAGGTGAGCGTCGGGTAGTTGAAGATCGAGGAGTACTTCTGCTTGCCCGCGATCAGCAGGTCGACGAGCTCGGACCGATCGACTCCGAGTGTCTCGGCCGCCGCGTAGAGGTAGAGCCCATGGCCCGCTTCGTCTTGGACCTTGGCCATCAGGATCGCCTTGCGCTTGAGGCTCGGCGCCCGGCTGATCCAGTTGCCCTCCGGCTGCATGCCGATGATCTCGGAGTGTGCGTGCTGGGCGATCTGGCGGATCAGCGTCTTGCGGTAGGCCGCCGGCATCACGTCGCGTGGCTCGATCCGGCCGTCGGCGTCGATGAGCGCGAGGAACTCCGGGTCGTCCGGCGCGATCTCGGTCGCGGCCTTGCCGCCGTCGCGATCAGAATCGAAGTCGTTGCCGTACACGGGTCTGGACCTCCGAGGGTGTCGGTGTCTCCAGCGTAGCAGGATCTGTGACAGTCCGACGCAATGCGGTCTGA
>JALDXR010000631.1:0-2589 GCA_032154865.1 Nocardioidaceae bacterium | reverse complement strand
GGCACAATATCGAGGCTAGGAGCACGGATAGCGGCTGTCATGGGTCGAAGGTCCTAGTCAGGATTTCAACTACTGACTCGGCGGTCAGTAATCTCGCCGCTCATCCCCGCCACGGCGATGCGGTGAGGATTAGCCTGGTGATGGCATCGGTACGTCCAACGGGAGACGACAAGTTGCGGCCCTGACCAGCACGGAAGGAAGCCGACATCGTGGACACCAAGCTCGAGATCGTGGTCCTGCCCGTCGCCGATGTGGACCGGGCGAAGAACTTCTACAAGACGCTCGGCTGGCGTGAGGACGCCGACCTCGCGACCTCGGAGGACTTCCGCGTGGTGCAGCCACACCGGGACGAACGAACGGATGGCTGGCCCTGCCCCGGACCGGGCCAGCTACGGCTCGTCGTCTCGTTCAGCGACCCCGACGGCAACGGCTGGCTGCTACAGGAAGTCACCACTCGGCTCCCCGGCCGCATCGACCGGGCCACGACCTCGTACTCCTCGTCGAGTGACCTTTCCAGCGCACTTCGCCGGGCCAAGGACGCCCACGGCGAGCACGAGAAGCGCACCGGAGTACCGGACGAGAACTGGCTCGACTGGTACGCCGACTACATGGTGGCGGAGCAGGCCGGGACGGAACTGCCGAAATGAGCACCCGCTGACAGCGGGCGAAGCGGCATCAGCGACAGCGCCGGCCTAGAGCACGGCGTCGGCGAGCAGGTCGACCTGGCCGACGTCGGTGGTGCTCGGGTAGTAGATCAGCTCGTCGGCGCCGGCCTGCGCGAATGCGTCTCGGTACTGAACGACCGCCTCGGGAGTCACGGCGGCACTGCCGGCGATCATGCCCGCGATCTCGTCGCCGAGGAACCCGTAGTAGGTGTGGAGGTACGAGTCGGCGTCCTCTCGCGCGGTCTCGCCGAGAGCGAAGTAGCACAGCGAGATCAGCCTCGGCTCGCCCTCGCGGCCCGCTTTGCGCCAGGCCGAGCGGGCCTTCTCGGCCCCGGCGGCGAAGCTGTCGGGACCGCCACCGCCGTTCGTCCAGCCGTTGCCGAACTCACCAACGCGGCGGAAGGCGGCGTCAGCCGTGCCACCGACCAGAAGCTCGGGACCGCCGGGCCGCGCCGGTGGCGGACCGATCGGTCCGGCATAGCCGCGCTCGGCACCACTCCAGATCTCCGTCATCTCGCGCAGCATCGTGTCCATCCGCTTGCCGCGGCTACTGAGCGGAACCTCGCTGACCGCGTAGTCGTCCTCGCGACCGCCGACCGAGACGCCGAGCGTGAGCCGACCGCCGCTGAGCGAGTCGATCGTCGCCGCCTGCTTGGCCAGCAGAGCCGCGTTGACCCGGTACGGAACGATGAGGATGTCGGTGAGTAGGCGGATCCGCTCGGTGACCGCAGCCGCCGCCGCTAACGCGATCAGCGACTCGTAGTTGGCGAAGACCAGCCGGTCGATCGTCCCCAGGGAGGAGAAGCCGCGTTCCTCCGCCAGCCGCGCCCAACCCACGAGCGCGTCCTTGTCGACGCCGGGAACCGTCGACGGAAGTCCGATACCGACCTTCATCTCAACCTCCTAATCTCAGCCTCGTGTCGAACCTACCCACCTGGGCTCACCAGCTCGTCGAGTCGGCTCGGGTCGCCCGGCTCGGTCTGATCGACGACAGCGGGCAGCCGCGGGTGCTACCGGTGACCTTCGCGCTGGTCGGCGACCACGTCTGGTCCGCGGTCGACCAGAAGCCGAAGCGATCACCGGACGCGGAGCTCGCCCGAGTGCGGTGGCTCCGACGCCGCCCGGAGGCGACCCTCCTTGTCGACCACTACTCCGACGACTGGTCACAGCTCGCCTGGGTGCAGCTGATCGGACGGGTCGCGATCCTGACCGACACCGAACCACCGTCAGAGCTGCTCGCCAAGTACGAGCCCTACCGACGCCAACCGCCACCGGGTCCATTGCTGCGACTCGACATCGAGCGCACCGTCCACTGGCGAGCCGTACCGAACCCCTGACGAGACGGAGGGCGTGTGTTTGGATGGCGGCGATGTCCAACCACGGCGAGGCCTCCCGGGTCGTCAGCGCGAGTCGGGAGATCTTGGCTGCGGCCGGGCAGATCTTCGAGCTCATCGCCGATCCCGCGCATCAGCCTCGCTGGGACGGCAACGACAACCTGTCGGAGGCGCCACCCGGCCAGCGAGTCCGGGCCGTCGGCGATGTCTTCACCATGACCCTGTCCGGAGGCGCGGTCCGCGTGAATCATGTCGTCGAGTTCGAGGAGGGTCGCCGGATCGCCTGGCGCCCCGCTGAGCCAGGTCAGGAACCGCCGGGACATCTGTGGCGGTGGGAGCTCGAGCTGATCGATGCGTCACGTACGCGGGTCACTCACACCTACGACTGGAGCCAGCTCACCGACGAGGGACGGTTCGCACGCGCTCGGTCGACGACTGCCGACCGGCTCCAAGCCTCACTCGATCGACTTGCGACCGTCGCCGAGCGTGGTGACCGGTCGACTGCCTAGGGATCAGGATGACCTTGCCGCGGATGTCACCGGCCTCGCTCCTGCGATGGACCTCGGCAAGCTCCGAGAGCGGAAGGCGCT
>JALDXR010000630.1:0-2589 GCA_032154865.1 Nocardioidaceae bacterium | reverse complement strand
CTGGCCTGCGGCCTGGACGGCCAGCCCGTGGTGGCGCGGCAGCCGCCGCCGGAGCTCATCCGGCACGTCGAGTTCGACCCGCCGGTCGACCGGGTCGACCAGGTCGCTTTCGCCGTACGGGACAGCGCCGACCGGTTCGTCGCCGACCTGGCCGGTCACGGGCTGGTGTGTACGACCGTACGGATCCTGGTGACGACGGAGTTCGGGGACGGCTACGAGCGACGCTGGCTGCACCCGCGGTGGTTCGACGCCGCCGACCTCGTCGACCGGGTGCGTTGGCAACTCCAAGGAGTCGGGCCGGCCGCCGGTGAGTTGGACTCCGCCGTCGTGGGCGTGCGGTTGGAGCCGGACGAAGTCGATCCGATCGGCACCCACGCCGACGGCCTGTGGGGCGGCGGTCCGGACGAGCACATCCATCGCGCGCTGGCGCGGGTGCAGAGCATGCTGGGCCACGAAGCCGTCGCCGTCGCGGTCCCGAGCGGCGGTCGCGGTCCGGCCGATCGCCAGACCCTCGTGCCGTGGGGTGACCGGCCGCTGCCCCACCGCCCGGCCGACTCGCCGTGGCCGGGAAGCCTTCCCACGCCGTTGCCCTCGACGGTGTTCCCCGAGCCGCGACCGGCGATCGTCGTCGCCGCGGACGGCCAGCCGGTCGGCGTGAGCAGCCGCGGGACACTGACCGGCGAGCCGGCCCAGTTCTGTCCGGACGGCCGGTCGCCCGATCGACTACGGCCGGTCGGGGCATGGGCCGGTCCCTGGCCGGTCGAGGAGCGCTGGTGGGATACCGAGGCGGCTCGCCGGTTGGCGCGGTTCCAGATCGTCGGGGTCGACGGGAGCGCCTGGCTCCTCACGGTCGAGAACCGGCAGTGGTGGACCGAGGCGAGCTACGACTGACGGAGCCCGCGGCTACCATCGCCGATATGGAGGGACCCCTGCAGATCGACGTCGAAGCCACCGAGCCCGAATCCCTGACCGTCCGATGGGAGCCTGCCGTCGAGACCGACGTCGAGATCGGCCTCGGCCCCACTCCGGACGCGGCCGCGCACACCCACGTCATACGGGTTCCGGCGGGTGAGCGCTCCGCCCGGATCACCGGCGTCGGGACCGGCCGACAGTACGTCTCGGTGACCTATGACGGCACCCGGCTGGTGGCGGCCGAACGCCGGGTCCGCTTCGTCGGCACGTTGAACTTCCGAGACCTGGGCGGCTATCCGACCGCGTCGGGAGGCTGGACCCGATGGGGCCTGCTCTACCGGTCGAGCAACCTCCACAGGCTCACCGTCGACGACCTCACGGCCTTCGACAGTCTCGGCGTGCGAGCGATCTTCGACCTGCGACGCGAGGAGGAGCGCGCTCAGGAGCCCGGCCCGAGACCGGCCCGCGGTCTACCGATGCCGACCCGCTACACCGAGATGCCGGACCTGTCGGTGCTACGCGAACGCGCCGACGGAGAGCGCTGGCTGTTCGACGAGTACCAGACGATGCTGGCCGAGGGCGGACCGATCTTCGGCACCCTCCTGACCGCACTCGCCGAGGCCGACGGTACGCCGGCTGTGTTCCACTGCGCGGGCGGCAAGGACCGTACCGGCATGTCCGCCGCCCTGCTGCTGTCTTGGCTGGGTGTCGACCGCGAGACGGTGCTCGACGACTACGAGTTGACCGATCGATTCCAGTCCGCCAAGCACATCCCGCAGTTCGTGGACCTCTTCATGGGGTTGGGCATCACCCGCCCGGCCGCCGAGGGACTGCTGGGCTCGCCGCGCTGGGCGATGACCGACGCGCTGGATCTGCTGGACAACGACTACGGCGGCATCGAGTCCTATCTGCGCGGCCCGGCCGGGATGACCGACACCGCGCTGACGGATCTGCGGCGGCGTTTCGTGGCCTGAGCCGACCGCTACGCTCGCCACGTGCTGATCGAGCATCGCGGCCGTCGGCCCGTCGTCGCGGACTCCGCCTACGTCGCACCGTCGGCGGTGTTGTGCGGCGCGGTCGTCCTGGGCGAACGCGCAAGGATTCTCCACGGTGCCGTACTGACCGCCGAGGACGGTGAAATACGCCTCGGCGCCGACGTCGTCGTGATGGAGAACGCCCTCGTCCGCGGCCGAGCCCGGCATCCCGCGACACTCGGCGATGCGGTGCTGGTCGGGCCGCACGCACATATCAACGGCGCGACGATCGAGGACGAAGTCTTCGTCGCGACCGGAGTGTCGGTCTTCCCCGGAGCCGTGGCCGGGACGCGCTCCGAGCTCCGGATCAACAGCGTCCTGCATGTCAATTCGAAACTCCCGCCCGACAGCGTCGTCCCGATTGGCTGGATCGCAGCCGGCGACCCGGCCGAGCTGTTCTCTCCCGATCGGCACGACGAACTCTGGGCGACCCAGCGCGGACTGGACTTCCCCGGCACCGTCTACGGCGCCTCACGGGACACCCCGATGCGCACCCTGATGGCGCGCCAGACCGCGTTCTACGGCGCGCATCGAGACGACCGCGAGCTCGACGACTAGCGGCGATGTACGAGTCCAGCGTCATTCGCGTGGGTGGTGGTTGCGTTGGGGGTTGATCCAGGGGGTGGGTGTCCAGGGTGGTGGG
>JALDXR010000629.1:0-2591 GCA_032154865.1 Nocardioidaceae bacterium | reverse complement strand
ACCGGCTGACGAACAACCGCGACGCGATCTCCGGATTGCTCAGGCCGTCGACGACCAGGCGCACCACCTCGCGCTCGGTCGGTGTCAGGCTGGCCCATCCGCTGGCCGGCCGGTCCCGGGCGCCACGGGCGCGCGTCGCGTACGACACCGCTTCGTCGAGTGACAACGCCGACCCCTCGGCCCACAGGGCGTCGAACTCCGCAGCGGCGGCGGCCCGCAACGACTCGACGACGGCCTCGTGGTCGGGCATGTCGACCGGCGGCCGTGGATAGCCGATCTCTTCGCGCGCCTGGTCGCTGGCAGCCAGCAACCGGATCGCCTCCGGATGGCTCTCCTGGCCGGCGGCCAGGCGGGCCAACGCATCGAGGCTGTCGACGTAGAACGTGCGTAGCCCCGCCCCCAGCCGAACGGCCAGCGCCTCGTGGTGCAGGTCCTCGGCCCGGTCCGGGTCGGTCTCGGCGACCAGCTGCGCCTGCTCGTCCAGCGCTTGACTCAGCCAGAGTGGGCCTTCGAAGGACCGAGCCAGGGTCACTCCTCGCTCGGCGTACTCGAGTGCCTCCTCCGCCCGGCCGAGCCGACGGAGGGCCGACGCGAGGCCGGGCAGTGAGCGTACGACCGTCCAGTTGTCCGTGTGCGGCTCGGCGAACCGGGCGCCGCGCCCGAACCAGGTGACCGCGCCGTCGAGATCGCCACTCCACAGGCGGAGCTGGCCGACGATCCCGGCCAGTCCGACGACGTCGGTGTCCGGCGTCGTCTCGACCCCTCGGACGATCGGCTCCAGCAACCGCCTGGCTTCGTCGATCTCACCGGCCATGGCCTTGGCGATCGCCAGGTTGGTGGCGTTCGTGCCATAGGCGAAGTAGTCGCCGGGCGGCTCTGCGATCCGGACCTCCTCCTCGGCGATCTCCCGTGCTCGGCGGAGTTCGCCGGTGGGCATGGCGGCCCAGAACTCCACGCCGAGGGCGAACGCCGCACAGAATCGGTCACCGCGCGGGTGGCTCTGCTCGTACGCTTGCCGCGCGAGTGCCGTCGACTCGTCGTGGCGATCCCGGGTGGTCAGCGAGTACGCCCCGATCACCAGTCCCCAGTCGCGGGCGAACGGCTCGCCGGCGGCCTCGCCTGCTGCGGCAGCCTGTTCGGCCAGCTCCTGGCAGCGTTCGAAGTCGAACAGGAACCAGCGATAGGCGAGGACGGCGAGGCAGCGAGCGCGACTGGCCTCGTCGCCGACCTCGGCGGCGATCTCGAGGCCGAGCCCGGCCGTCTGCTCGATCAGGGTGAGTCGCCCACTGACCATGCCGAGCAGCGCGGATCCGGCCAGCAGCCTGGCCTGCAAGCCGGACCGCTCCGAGGCGCCGAGGTCGACGGCCTGCCGGAGGAACTCGAGGCCCTCGTGGGACTGCCCGCAGATGAACCACTGTCGCGCCATCGCGGCCGCCAGCCGCCGACCACGGTCGGGTCTGCCCTCACCGCCATCCGCCGTGGGCCGAAGTCCCCAGTGCAACGCGGCGTGGATATTGTCGTTGTGGCTGGCCAGCTCCAGGCGCCAGGTGTCCTGGTCCACCTCCAGTTGCGGCTCGGCGGCCTCGACCAGGACGAGGAAGTAGTCGAGATGCCGGTCGCGGGTGGCTAGCGCCTCGTCGGCCGAACGCAGCTGCTCCTCGGCGTACTGGCGAACGGTGTCCAGCAGGCGGTAGCGGGCCTCGTCGGCCCGGGTGCTGACGGCGACGAGCGACTTGTCGACGAGTCCGCCGAGGACGGCGAGGACCTCGGACTCGCCGACCCGGTCGTCGTCGGCGCATACGTCCTGCGCCGCGTCGAGGGTGAAGCCTCCGACGAACACCGCCAGGCGCCGGAAGACCACTCGGTCCTGGTCGCTGAGCAGGTCGTGGCTCCAGTCCATCGACGCGACCAGGGTCTGCTGTCGAGGGGTGGCGACCCGTGGACCGCCGGTGAGCAGGCGGAACCGGTCGTCGAGGCCGGCGACGATCTGCGCCGGCGTGAGGGCCCGCGTCCAGGCCGCAGCCAGCTCGATCGCGAGTGGGATGCCGTCGAGGCGACGACAGATCGTCGTGATCTCGGTGTCGTGAGCGCCTGGCTCGGCAGTGGGTCGAACCAGAGCGGCGCGGTCGGCGAACAGCCGTAGGGCGTCGTCCTCCACGAGCGACGGAACCCGCCAGACCGTCTCCCCCGCGACGCCCAGTGGCTCCCGGCTGGTGCAGAGCACCGACACCTCCGCACCGGCCCGAAGGAGCGCGTCGACGAGCTTGGCGCACGCATCGAGGACGTGCTCGCAGGTGTCGAGGCACACCAGCAGCCGGCGCCCGGCCAGCTGTCCGGCGAGCGCGGTGAGGGGATCCCCCGAGGGGTCGACGAGTACGCGAAGCGTCGAAGCGACGAGCTCGACGACCTGATGTTGGTCGCTGATCGCACCGAGGTCGACCCACCACACGCCGTCCGGCCACCGTGCGGCCAGCGCCGCGGCCGCCTGCAGAGCCAGTCGCGACTTGCCGCAGCCGCCGGCTCCCGCGATCGTGACGAGCCGCTGGTCGCCGAGCAGGCGCTCCAGCTCGGCGAGCTCGTCTGACCTGCCG
>JALDXR010000125.1:0-8459 GCA_032154865.1 Nocardioidaceae bacterium | reverse complement strand
CGGATGGTTGACCTTGATGTCGAACGGCACCGAATCAGCGCCCGGCTCGGCGACGTAGCTGCCGAGCGCCTCGAACTCACGCGGCTGGCCCTGCTGCGGTCCGTCGATCTCGAAGCGGGCGTCGAACCGGTCGAGCTGCAGCGAGAACGGGGTGAGCTCACCGGCGTCGAAGAGCCCGCCGGCGGAGAAGTCGTCGTACTGCGTCAGCGTGTTGGAGAAGCCCTCGCCCTCGACCACGATGACACTGCCCTTGTAGCCCCACAGCGATCCCATCGCGACCGCGACGAGCACGACGACGGCCGCGATGTGGAACGTCAGGTTTCCGGCCTCGCGCAGGTAGCCCTTTTCGGCCCGTACAACACCACGTCCGTCGGCCACCGCGTCGACGTCCACGCGCCAGCGGCGCCGACGGAGTACGGTCGCCGCCCGGGCCAGCACCTCGTCGGGATCCTCGTTGGTCTCGTAGGACGCCGACGCCGGAAGCCGGTCGAATCGCGACGGTGCCTTCGGCGGCCGGGCCCGCAGCGCACGGAGATAGACGAACGTCCGCGGCACGATGCAGCCGATCAGCGACACCATCAGCAGCAGGTAGATCGCGGAGAACCACACCGAGTCGTAGACCGAGAACAGCCCGAGCCGGTCGAAGATCGGGGTCAGCGTCTCGTGCGCCCTCTCGAACCGGATCACCGCCGCCGGATCGACCTTGGTCTGCGGGATGAACGATCCCGGGATCGCGCCGAGCGCGAGGAGCAGCAACAGCAGCAAGGCGGTACGCATCGACGTGAGCTGCCGCCAGAACCACCGGGCGAACTGCCGTGGGGGCAGCGGCGGCGCGGTCCGAGCGAAGTCGCGGGTCCGGGCCGTCGAGTCGGACACCTGAGTCATGCGGCCTCCCCGCTCACACGACCACCTCGGTCCCGGCGGCCCACTGCCGGAGGTCGCCGATCAGTCCGTCCCAGAGGCCAGTGAGCAGCAGCACGCCGACCAGCACGATCATCCCGCCGCCGATCCGCGAGACCAGCACCTGATGCTCCCGGACCCAGGCCACGGCGCCCAGCATCCGCCGGTACGCCAGGGCCGCCACGATGAACGGCAGCCCGAGACCGAGGCAGTAGACGACCGTCAGGAACGCGCCACGCTCGGCACTCCCCTCGTTGGCCGACAGGCTCAGCACCGCGGCCAGCGTCGGCCCGATGCACGGCGTCCAGCCGAGCCCGAACAGCACACCGAGCAACGGCGCAGCAGCCACGCCCACCTTGGGCACCGTGTGGATTCGCAGATCCCGCTGGCCGAACGGCACCAGCCCCATGAAGATCAGCCCGACGACGATCGTGACGACTCCGAGCACGATCGTGAGGGTGTCCTCGTAGCGCAGCAACTCCTGGCCGAAGCCGCCGAACAGCGCCCCGTACGACGTGAACACCGCCGTGAAACCGAGGACGAACCCGAGCGTGCCCGCGAGCAGCCGCCCGCGCCGGGCCGACTCGAGATCGACCGCCGACATGCCCGAGACGTACGAGACGTAGCCCGGCAGCAGCGGCATCACACACGGCGAGAAGAACGACACGAGTCCGGCGATCGCCGCCACCGGGATCGCCAGCAGCAGCGACCCCGAGAAAGCCGTCTCGCCGAACCACTCACCCACGGGATGCTTCGCCCCCATCGCCGCCGCCCACCTCGTCGACCAGGTCGACGAGCGTCTCGACGGTGACCTCGTCGAACACTCTGGCCGCCAGCCGGCCGTCGGAGTCGATGACGTACGTGGTCGGCGGCGACACCGCCATCATCGACTCCGGCATTCCCAGCAGCGTGCTGCTGTCGGGATCGAAGATGCTCGGGTACTCGATGCCGTACTCGTTCTCGAACGCCTGGGCATTGGCCATCTGGTCCCGGATGTTGATACCGAGGAACCGGACGCCCTGCGCCGCGAGGCGCTTCGACGCGGTCGCGAGAGCGTCGGCCTCGGCATGACAGGGTCCGCACCACGAACCCCAGACGTTGACGACCACGATGTCGCCGGCGAAGTCCGCGAGCGCGATCGGCTCACCTTCGAGGGATTCGCCGGCGATGTCCGGAGCCGACTCCCGGTCGTCCGGCGCGACGACCGTGATCGACCCGTCGGCGCTGATGTAGCCGCCGCTCTCGGAGTTGGTCGCGAGGTCGGAGCTGCAGGCAGTGAGCAACAACATCAGGGCCGCGATCCACCACGTTGATCGGCTGTGGCTGGGCATGACTGTCATGCTCCTGCCACGAACTTCTTGGAGAGACGGGCGGGGAGCAGGTCACGGGCCGGCTCGTTGTAGGCCACCGTGACGATCTCGTCGGCTCGGTAGGTGAACGAGGTGACGCTCGCCAGGCTGCATTGGCGCCGCCGCGGGTCGTGCATGAAGCGCCGGCGGCCCTCGGCAGCCAGTCGGGCGACCCAGACCGGCAGCTGGTGGGAGACGATGACGGCCTCGTGGCCACGGGCATGCTCGCGGGCGTCGGCCATCGCGGCGAACATCCGGTCGGCGATCAGCCGGTAGGGCTCGCCCCACGACGGCCGGAGCGGGTTGCGCAGCAGCCACCACACCTGCGGTCGCCGCAGGGCGCCGTCACCGACGCCGAACACCCGTCCCTCGAAGAGGTTGCTCGCTTCGATGACCCGCTCGTCGATCGTCACGTCGAGGCCGGTCCGCTTCGCGATCGGCTCCATCGTCTCGCGGGCCCGTTCGAGCGGCGACGACACCAGATGGGTGATGTCGCGGCCGTCGCACCACTGCGCCAGCCGCTCCGCCATCGCCCGGCCGAGCTCGGACAGGTGGAAGTCAGGGAGCCGGCCGTAGAGCACGCCGGTGGGATTGGCCACCTCACCGTGGCGAATCAGGTGCACCACAGTGCGTGGGGCATCGCTCATGCCAGAGGTCCTCGCTCGTCAGTCTCCCTGTGCCGCGGCCGCAGCCTTGGCGGCGGCCGGCAGCGCGGCGTGTATCCGTTCCAGTGCGGCGTCGTCGTGCGCCGTCGACACGAACCATGCCTCGTACGCGCTCGGCGGCAGGTAGACGCCGTGATCAAGCATGACGTGGAAGAAATCGCGGAAGCGATGCAGGTCCTGGCTTTGGGCCGCCGCGAAGTCCCGGACCGGCTCGGTCGGGCCGAGGAAGACGCTGAACAGGTTGCCCGCGCCCTGCACGACATGGGGCACGCCGGCACCCTCGAGCGCCTCGGCGGCCATGCCTCGCAGCCGCTGCGCGGTGGCATCGAGCCGGGCGTACGCGTCGGCGTCGGCGAGCCGCAGGGTGGCGAGCCCGGCGCTGGCCGCGACCGGGTTGCCGGACAGAGTGCCGGCCTGGTAGACCGGTCCCTCCGGTGCGAGCTGGCTCATGATCGCGGCCCGGCCGCCGAACGCCGCGGCCGGGAAGCCGCCGCCCATCACCTTGCCGAAGGTCATCAGGTCCGGCTGCCAGCCCTCCTGCTGCCCGTCGAGGCCCCAATGCCCGGCCGGACCGACCCGGAAGCCGGTCATCACCTCGTCGCTGATCAGGAGGGCTCCGTTATGGGCGCAGATGTCGGCGAGGAAGCCGTTGAAGCCGGGCTCCGGCGGGACCACGCCCATGTTGCCCGGCGCCGCTTCGGTGATCACGCAGGCGATCTCGCCCCGATGACTCGCGAAGGCCGCGTCGACAGCGGCCCGGTCGTTGTACGGGAGCACGAGCGTCGCGAGCGTGGCACCGGCCGGAACCCCTGGCGTACCCGGGAGACCGAACGTCGCGACGCCCGATCCGGCCTCGGCGAGGAGCGCGTCGACATGCCCGTGGTAGCAGCCGGCGAACTTGACGACCAGCTCGCGGCCGGTGACGCCACGGGCCAGCCGGATCGCCGACATGGTCGCCTCGGTGCCCGACGACACCAGTCGGACCTGGTCGACCGGAGTACGGGCCACGATCTCCTCGGCGAGCGCGACCTCGGGCTCGCTCGGCGTCCCGAACGACGTGCCACGAGCCGCGGCCGCCCGGACGGCGTCGATCACCTCGGGATGGGCGTGCCCGTGCAGCAGCGGGCCCCACGAGCCGACGAGATCGACGTACTCGCGACCTTCGACGTCGACGAGGTAGGGGCCACGGCCCTCGGCCATGAAGCGCGGCGTCCCGCCGACGGCGCCGAAGGCACGAACCGGCGAGTTGACCCCACCTGGGGTGACGGCGCGGGCTCGGGTGAACAGATCGGCGTTACGGGGAGCGTCATCGGGTACGGACACCAGGCCATTGTGCCCCATCTCCTACAGCGTGTAGGAGATGGGGCGGATCGGAGCGAACGAGACCGAACTCACGCCGTAACGGTGTCAAATCAACTAACCTCTCCATTCGAGCAGGTCGCGGGAGGGCTCAATGTTCGATGCGGGGAGCGGCAACAGCCGCAGATCGAAGCTGCCCACCTGGCAGAAGGCGGCCGCCATCGTCCCGTTGGCGCTGCTCACCGGCTCCCTGACCTCCGCCGTCGGCAATGCCACGGACGACCCGTCCCCCGCTCCCCCCGAAACGACCATCAGCCCGGTCGTGCCGGTCGTGCCCACGACGCCGTTCGAGGTGCCGGCCAGCGTCCAGCTGCCCGACTCGCTGACCGGGATCGACCCGCACGCCGGCCGGGACGGCACCGTCTCGACGCTGTCGCAGCAGGGCATCCCGTCCGCGGCGCTGCTGGCGTACCAACGGGCCGCGATGGTGCTCGCCCAGGCCGATCCGGCCTGCCGGCTGGACTGGCCACTGATCGGCGCGATCGGTCGGGTCGAGTCCGACCACGGCCGGGCCAACGGCAACGTCCTCGGCGCCGACGGCGTCTCGCGGCCCGGGATCTTCGGGCTCCCACTGGACGGCAGTGGTCACACCGCCGAGATCGCCGACAGCGACAACGGTGTCTACGACCAGGACACCGTCTGGGATCGCGCCGTAGGAGCCATGCAGTTCATCCCGACCACCTGGCAGGTCGTCGCGGTCGACGGTGACGACGACGGGACCAAGAACCCTCAGGACATCGACGACTCCGCGCTCGCCACTGCGGTCTACCTCTGCGCCGGCTTCGGCGACCTGAGCACCGACGCCGGCGCGAGGGACGCGGTCTACCGCTACAACCGCTCCAGCGAGTACGTCGATCTCGTGCTGGCCATCGCCGAGGAGTACGCGATGGGCAACTACTCGATGGTCCCCAACGGCACGACATCGCCGACCGTCCTCACCGACGTCGACCACGACGCCCAGCAACCGCCCGGGCACGACGGACCGGTGGCCGACGGGCCGCATCAGCAGGGCGACAACGGGACCGACGGCGGCGCGGTGCCCGACAACGGATCCGACGGCCCGAGCAACAACGGGCCGGGCAACGACGGTCCCAGCAACCAGCCGCCGGGCAACGACGGCCCCAGCACGGACCCGCCGGGCAACGACGGTCCGGGCGGCGGTGGCCCCGGCGGCGGTGTGGAGGATCTGCCGAACGACGCGGGCGACACCGTGAACGACACGGTCAAGGTGCTCGACACACTCGCCGAGGCGACCCGGTGGTGCCAGGGGCAACTCGCCGGCAAGGACGGGATCAGCCAAGCCGACATCCAGACCTGCGCGAAGGCCGTCGTCGGTCAGACCGTCGACCAGGCCGCCGTCACGCTCGACGGTCTTCTCGACACGCTCCTCGGCGACGTCGTCTGCGGCGTGCTCGGCTGCGGACGCCGCTGACAGTCGGCGGGCTCGCCCGCCACTCGATTACCACGTTCTCGTGGTGAATGCGCACTCTGCACGGCGTCGATCCCATGCAGAGTGCCCACACGCCATGCAGAGTACGACCGGATCCGACTCGGCGATCGGTCTCAGCGAGTCGGCTGCACCGCTGTCAGCGGCGGCGCTGCGCGACCTCGGCGGCCCAGTAGGTGAGGACGATGTCGGCGCCGGCGCGACGAAGCCCGATCAGGATCTCGTCGATCGCCCGATCCCGGTCGATCCAGCCGTTGGCCGCGGCCGCCTCAACCATGGCGTACTCACCGGAGACGTTGTAGGCCGCGACCGGCACGTCGACGGCTTCCCGGACGTCTCGTACGAGGTCGAGATAGGCCAGGCCCGGCTTCACCAGGACGATGTCGGCGCCTTCCTCGACGTCGAGCAGCGCCTCCCGGATCGCCTCGCGGGCGTTGGCCGGATCCTGCTGATAGGTCCGCCGATCGCCCTCGAGCGACGACGCCACCGCCTCGCGGAACGGGCCGAAGAACGCCGAGGCGTACTTCGCGGCGTAGGCCAGGATCCCGGTCGACTGGTAGCCCGCCGCGTCGAGCGCCTCGCGAACGGCTCCGACCTGGCCGTCCATCATGCCGCTGGTGCCGAGCAGATCGGCGCCCGCGGCCGCCTGCGCCTCGGCCATCCGGGCGTAGTGCACCAGGGTCGCGTCGTTGTCGACCTCGCCGCGGTCGTCGAGGACGCCGCAGTGCCCGTGGTCGGTGAACTCGTCGAGGCAGAGATCGGCCATCACGGTCATCCGGCCGCCGACCTCCGCGACCGCGTCGGCGATCGCGACGTTGAGCACACCATGCGGGTCGACGCCACCGGATCCGACCGCGTCCTTGTCGGTCGGAATGCCGAAGAGCATCACGCCGCCGAGTCCGAGCTCGGCCGCCTCCGCGATCGCCTTGCGCGCCGAGTCGCGGGTGTGCTGGACGACGCCGGGCATCGAGGCGATGTGCACCGGCTCGTCGATTCCCTCGCGGACGAACATCGGCAGTACGAGATGGCGAGCCGACAGATCCGTCTCGGCGACCAGGCGCCGGATCGCTGCGGTGCGGCGGAGTCGGCGCGGCCGGCTCGAGGGGAAACTCATGGCCACCATCCTCCTACCGTGCTGCGCGTCGCGCCGAGGACCGGCGACCCGAGGAGCGGCGACCGGCCGGCCGACGCTGCGACGGGCGCACCACCGGCTCACCGGACTCGACCAGCGTCAGCCGTCGGTCGGCCCCGAAGTCGGCCAGCGCCTCGGCAAGCTCGTCGACCGACGGGTTCGGCGCCATGACGTCGACCCGAAGGCCATGCTCCTCGGCGGTCTTGACGGTCTGCGGCCCGATGCAGGCGATGACCGTGTTGGTGTGCGGCTTGCCCGCGATGCCGACCAGGTTGCGCACCGTCGACGACGACGTGAAGAGCACCGCGTCGAACTTGCCGGCCTTGATCGCCTCCCGAGTCGGCGCGGGCGGCGGGGCGGCACGAACCGTCCGGTACGCCGTCACGTCGTCGACCTCCCAGCCGAGCTCGACCAGACCCGCGACCAGCGTCTCGGTCGCGATGTCGGCTCGGGGCAGGAACACCCGGTTGATCGGGTCGAGCACGTCGTCATAGGGCGGCCAGTCGTCGACCAGACCGCGCGCCGACTGCTCGCCGGACGGGATCAGGTCGGGCTCGATGCCCCAGGTACGGACGGCGTCGGCGGTCTTGTCGCCGACGACGGCGATCTTGAGGCCCGAGAAGGCCCGCGAGTCCAGCCCGTACTCCTCGAACTTCTCGCGTACGGCCTTGACCGCGTTGACCGAGGTGAACGCGATCCACTCGTAGCGCCCCTCGACGAGCCCGCGGATCGCCCGGTCCATCTGCTGTGGGTTGCGCGGCGGCTCGACCGAGATGGTCGGCACCTCCTCCGGCACGGCGCCGAAGGACCGCAGCTTCTGCACCAGACCGCCCGACTGCTCCTTGGTGCGGGGCACCAGCACCCGCCAGCCGAACAGCGGCTTGGTCTCGAACCACGACAGCGTCTCGCGCATCTCGACCACGTCGCCGACGACCATGACGACCGTGCCGGCGAGCTCGGCCTCCTTGGCCGCGGCCGCCAGGCCGTCGAGCGTCGAGACGAAGGTGGTCTGCTCGGTGGTCGTCCCCGCGTGGGTCACCGCGACGGGAGTGTCGGCGCCGCGACCGGCGTCGATGATCTCGGTCGCGGTCTCCTCCAGCGCGGCGGCCGTGAGCAACACCACCAGGGTCTGCTTGCCCGCGTACGCCGACCAGTCGATCCGGGCGTCACCCGCGCGTACGACGGCGACCTCGCGCCGGTGCCGGGTGGTCAGCGGAATCCCCGCGTACGCGGGAACGCCGGCCGCCGCGGATACCCCCGGGACGATCTCGAACGCGACGCCGGCCTTGCGGCAGGCCTGCGCCTCCTCGGGGCCGGTGCCGTGCAGGAACGGGTCACCCGCGAGCAGCCGAACCACCCGCGCGGCGGCCTTCGCCTGCTTCACGACGACCCGGCCACGCGCGGCATGGGTCAGTGCCTCGCCGTCCTCGTCGACGCCGCCGTCCACCAGGATCAGGTCATCACCCTCGCCCGCCGCCTCCCCGGCCCGAAGCTCCTGAACCAACGCAGCGTGGCTCGGCACCTCGGTGATCACGACGTCGGCGGAGCGAATCAGCTCGACTGCCTTGACCGCCAGCAGGTCCGGGTCTCCGGGTCCGGTGCCGACG
>JALDXR010000124.1:0-8462 GCA_032154865.1 Nocardioidaceae bacterium | reverse complement strand
CGGCTGGACGGCATGCCGTTGGCGATCGAGCTGGCCGCCGCCAGGCTCAACGTCCTCACCGTTGGTCAGGTCGCCCGCGAGCTCGACGAGTCGTTCGGCATCTTGCGTAGCGGTGGCCGATCCGGGCCGGCCCGGCACCGTACGATGCGGGCCGCGATCTCGTGGAGCTACGACCTGCTGGAGCCGGCCGACCAGCGCTGTCTGGCCGCGCTCTCGGTGTTCGTCGGCGGCTGGACCCTCGACGCGGCCGAGGCGGTCTGCGCCGACCTCGCGTCGGATGACGAGTCCGATGCGCCCGACGTCCTCGAGTTGGTCGGACGCCTGGTCGATCGCTCGCTCGTCTTCGTACGTCGCGACGGCGCGGAGGCGCGCTACGACATCATGTCGGCGATCCGCGACTACGCCCTTCGCCAGCTCGAGGAACAGGGCCGCGCCGACGAGGTGGCCGAGCGCCATGCGCAGCATTACGCCGGCGTTCTCGAAGCGGCCGACTCGCAGCTGCGGGCCAATGACCAGAAGGCGTGGCTGAACCTCGTCGACGAGGAGCTGGACAACATCCGGGCGGCGATGAACTGGTCGGTCGGGCAGAGCGAGCCCGATCTCGCGCTTCGACTGGCGGGCTCGCTGTGGAGCTTCTGCTATCTGCGCGGCCACTACACCGAGGGCCGGGAATGGCTCGAAGCCGCGTTGGCGCTCGGTCCCGGCGAGGAGTGGGAGGTGCGCGCCAAGGCGACCTTGGGCGCCGGCATGCTCGCGTTCCTGCAGTGCGAGTACGACCTCGCGACCCGATCCATCGAGGACGCGCTGAGTCAGTACCGGGCGCACGATCGCCTGGCCGAGACCGCGCTGTGTCTCCAGCGGCTCGGCAGCGTCGCACGGGAGCGCAGCGACTACGACCGGGCCGACGAGCTGCATCGTGAGAGCCAACGGCTCTACGCCGAGGTGGCCGACGACCCCGGACTCGCGTGGGCGCGCAACCATCTCGGGTTCGTGGCCTGGCTGCGTGGCGACCTCGCCACCGCGACCGAGGAGTGCGGTGCCGCGCTCGCGACGTTCCGCGACCTCGGTGACGGCGAAGGCATCGCGTGGTCACTGATCAGCCTCGGCGTCGTCTCGCTCTATCGCGGCGACCTCGGCGACGCGGAGAGCAAGCTTTGCGAGAGCTTCGCGATGTCGCAGGAGCTGGGATACCGCGAAGGCATCGCCTGGGCGCTCAACCTGCTCGGCGTGGTCGAGCTACGGCGTGGGCACAACGAGCGCGCCGTCCACCTGCTCGACGAGAGCCTGGCCGCGCATCGCGACCTCGGCGACCGGTGGCGAATGGCCAGCGTGATCGAGGCACTGGCCGAGGTCGCCACCATGCGGGGACGGGCCGAGTACGCCGCCTTCCTCGTCAGCGCGGCCGCCGCCGTGCGCGAGGCCATCGGCGCGCCGGTTCCGCCGTCGGAGGCCGTCGAGCTGGACGCGTGTGTGGCGGCGCTCCGGAAGACTCTCGACCGGCCCACCTTCGCCAAAGCCTGGGAGGCGGGTTCGAAGGCGCCGTTGCACGCCGTGGCCGAGGGCTATCCGGTCGGAGTGTGACGGCGCCCGGGTCGGACGGTCAGCCGGCCGTGGAGTCGGCGGCGTCGGCGAAGAAGCAGCTGGCGGCCGCGGCGAGGGCGATGTCGAAGATTTGCTCGTCGGCCAGCCCGTGTGCCCGCAGCGAGTCCACGTCGTGCTCGGTGATGTCGTTGGTGTGAGCCGCGACCTTGGCGGCGAACAGCACGACGGCGAGATCCGTGGGGTCGAGGGATACCGTGTCGGGCTCCAGAGTCCAGCGCTCGACGCTCGAGAGCCGGCCGCGGTTGGCCGGGGTCCGGCGGAGCGCGCGTACCGCTGCCGCGGCGGCGACCGTGGCGAGTCGGTTCCAGCGGCGATCGGCGGCCTTGGGGGCGGTCTCGTCGCGAGCCGCTTTCCAGGCGCGGTAGCCCTCCGGCTGGAGCAGGAACGTCTTGGTGACCCGCGGTACGTAATCCCACACCGACCGATCGCCCGAAGTGTCAATAGCGCTGTCGACCTCTGACTCAGGTGTCCAGGCGATCACGGTCATGGTTGGCCTCCCGACATCGATATCGCAGTAGGCGCCCGGTGCGTTACAAAACAGACCGGATGCTGGCACCCGGCCATGTGGTCGGAACGGACTGGCAAGGGGCGATGCTCATGACCGGCTCCCAGAAGGCTTGATGTTGAGATTCTCGCGGAAAAGATTGCCGGGATCCCAGGCGTCCTTGATCTCCACGAGACGGGCGTACTTGTCGTCGCCGTAGCCGGCTCGTACTCGATCCTCGTCGTCCTCGGTCTCGAAGTTGAGGTAGGTGCCGCCGGTCCTGAACGGCTCCAATGTCGTCGTGCAGGCGTCGACCCACTCACGGTGTCGGGCGGTGTCGACGGGGTCCTTCCAGACGGCGAACGGGTGCGCCATGTAGACGGCGTCGCGGTGGCTCGCCGCCATCGCATCGTCAGGCACGCTGCTGACGGCGCCGCCGGTGTGGAACATGACGAGCTGCGACATCGCCGACGGCACCTCTCGGCCGACCGCCGCGAAGGCGTCGATAGCCGCGTCGCTCAGGCCGGTCAGATGATGTCCGCGCCAGTAGTTCAGCCAGCCCTCCGGGCAGAACGGGTCGATCATCGCCTGGAAGCCGGTGTACGGCATCGGCTCGACCAGGTCCATCAGCAGCCCGCCGATCTCGACGAGTGGCTGGATGGCGTCGATGCCTTCGTCCGCGTCGCCGACGTACATCACCAAGATCCCGAGCACCGGCTCGCCCACCAGGTCCGGTGGGACGAAGGGTGCTGGCGGTGCCAGCATCATCGAGAATGCTGTCGAGAGCTCGTCCGGCGCGCCGGCCATGTAGTCACGATAGGCACGCAGGACGGATTCGGCCCGGTCGGCGGCGTAGACGAGCAGTCCGGCGCGCACGATCGGACCGACCGGGTGCAGCCGGAAGCGGTACGACGTGACGACGCCGAAGTTTCCGCCGCCGCCTCGCAGTCCCCAGAACAGGTCGGGATTGATGTCCTCGCTGGCCGTCACGAGATGACCGTCCGCGGTGACGACGTCGGCCGCCAGCAGGTTGTCGCACGCCAGCCCGTACACGGGGGAGAGCCAGCCGTATCCACCGCCGAGGGTGAACCCGCCCACCCCGGTCGTGGTCATCCGGCCGCCGGGCGTCGCGAGGCCGAAGGTCTGCGACTCCCGGTCGTACTCGCCCCAGAGGACTCCGGCGTTGCAGTACGCGGTCAGGGTGTCGGGATCGACATGGACTCCCTTGAGGCTGCGAAGGTCGATCAGCACGCCGCCGTCGGTCGCGCTCTTGCCGGCGACGCTGTGGCCACCGCATCGGACGGCGACGGGCAGGCCGCGTTCCCGGGCGTACTTCACCGCGTCGATGACGTCGGCCGCGCCGGAGGGCCGGATGATGAGGGACGGGCGTTTGTCCACCATGCCGTTGAAGACCGCGCGGGTCACGTCGTATTCGGCATCGCCGGGCTGAACGAGTTGCCCCCGGAACGCGTCGTCGAGGCCGGGCAGCATGGCTTCTGCGGTCATGGCTCTCCCTGGCAGCGCTAGCTGAGCCCCGAAGGGGCGAGATGTGGTTCGCCACCCGGCCAGTGGCCACGGGCGGGGCGACGAACCCGGAGCTAGACCTGAGTGAGCGGCCGCGGCCCTGAACTCCATGTGCCACCCGCACAGGTCCCCGTCCGCACCACCCTGTCGGTCGGGGAAATTCGCCGCCAGGGACGGGACCCTGACATCGCCCTGACAACGTGATCGCTAGGTAGGCTCACCGACGATGAGTGGGCAACCGAGTTTCCGGCCCCTGGAAGAGGGGGTCCAGACCGATCTGGCCGGCGCTATGACCTACGCCGGCTACCTCCACCTGGACGCGCTCCTCGGCGCGCAGCACCCGTTGTCGGACCATCACGACGAGATGCTGTTCATCGTCCAGCACCAGGTGACCGAGCTGTGGCTGAAGCTGCTGATCCACGAGCTGCGCTCGGCGATGCGGCTGCTGGCGGCCGACGACCTCGCGCCGGCGCTCAAGCGGCTGGCCCGGATCAAGCACATCCAGCGGCAGATGTTCGAGCAGTGGTCGGTGCTGGAGACGCTGACCCCGATCGAGTACGCACAGTTCCGGGGCAAGCTCGGCGAGGCGTCGGGATTCCAGTCGGCGCAGTACCGCACCGTCGAGTTCCTGCTCGGCAACAAGCATCCGGGCATGGTGCGGGTGTTCCGCCACGATCCCGACGCATTCGAGGCGCTCACTCGCGACCTGGGCGCCCCGAGCCTCTACGACGAGTTCTTGCGCTACCTCGCACGCGAAGGTCATGACGTGCCGCCGGAGCGGGTGGAGCGCGACTGGACCACGCCGTACGAAGCGCATCCCGGAGTCGTCGAGGTGTTCCGGCGCATCTATGCCGAGCCGGACCGGCACTGGGCTGCGTACGAGACCTGTGAGGAGCTCGTCGACGTGGAGGAGAGTTTCCAGCTGTGGCGGTTCCGTCATCTGAAGACGGTGGAGCGGGTGATCGGCTACAAGCGGGGCACCGGTGGTTCGTCGGGAGTGGGATTCCTCAAGCAGGCGCTCGAGCTGACCTTCTTCCCCGAGCTGCTCCAGGTGCGCACCGAGATCGGGAGCTCGAATGGGTGAGGCGCCAGACCGCGACGAGATGCTGCGGCTCGACAAGGCCGATCCGCTGCGCGAGTTCCGGGACCGGTTCGCGATCGGTCCGGACCCGCTCACCTACTTCGACGGCAACTCGCTGGGCCGACCGCCGAAGGCGACGCTCGAGCGGCTGCGCACGGTGCTCGAGGAGGAGTGGGCGGACCGGCTGATCCGCGCCTGGACGGACGGGTGGATGAATCTGCCGACCGAGGTGGGGGATCGTCTCGGCGCCACGGTGATCGGCGCCGCGCCGGGCCAGACCGTGCTGGCCGACTCGACGTCGGTCAACCTGTTCAAGGTGCTGCATGCCGCGGCCACGCTGCGCCCGGATCGGTCCGAGATCGTCATCGACGACGCCAACTTCCCGACCGATCGCTACCTCGTGTCCGCCGTCGCGGAGCAGCGCGGACTGACCGTTCGCTGGATCACGCCGCCCGACTTCGGCGTGACCGCCGAGTCGCTCGAGCCGGTGCTCTCACCCGACACGGCGATGGTCGTCGTCTGCCACGCCGACTACCGGACCGCGGCCCTGGCCGACGTCGCCGGTATCACCGGGCTCGTTCACGACGCCGGCGCGCTGGCCGTGTGGGATCTGTGCCACTCCGCAGGTGTCGCGCCGGTGGAGCTGGACGCCGCGCGGGCCGACTTCGCCGTCGGATGCACCTACAAGTACCTCAACGCCGGGCCGGGAGCACCGGCGTTCCTCTACGTCGCGGCTCGGCACCTGGCGAGTGTGCGGCAGCCGATCGAGGGCTGGTTCGGCGCCGAGGACGTCTTCGCGATGGGACCGACCTACGAGCCGGCCACGTCCATGCGCCGCATGCTGTCGGGGACGCCGAACGTGCTCGGCCTGGTCGCGGTGGACGAGGGAGTACGCCTGGTCGCCGAGGCCGGGCTGGACCGGATCCGCGCCAAGGGCATGGCGCTGACCAGCCTGGCGACCGACCTCGTCGACGCGTGGCTCGATCCGCTCGGTGCCCGGATCGCGTCGCCGCGAGAGCCGGAGGCTCGGGGGAGTCATGTGACCGTCCGGCATCCCGAGGCGCGCGCCATCACGGACCGGCTCATCGCCAGCGGTGTCATCCCGGACTTCCGCAATCCCGACCTGATCCGATTGGGCCTGTCGCCGTTGACGACCTCCTACGCCGAGGCGTGGGACGGCCTCCACACGCTGCGTGGGATCATCGCCGCGTGACCGAGCAGACAGCGATCCGGGTCGGCGTACTCGGCGCGGCGGGCCGGATGGGTGGCCAGACCTGCGAGGCGGTCGACGCCGCCGACGGGATGGATCTGGTCGCCCGTCTCGATCGCGATGACGGCCTGGATCTCCTCGCCGAGTCCGGTGCCGAGGTCGTGGTCGACTTCACCCAGCCGGACGTCGTCATGGACCACGTACGTTGGTGCGTCGAGAACGGCAGGCACGCGGTGGTCGGCACCTCGGGCTTCGACGAGGAGCGGCTCGACCATGTCCGCGAGTGGCTGCGGGGCGTCCCGGACGTCGGGGTGCTGATCGTGCCGAACTTCTCGATCGGCGCCGTGCTCATGACGAGGTTCGCCGCCGAGGCGGCCCGGTTCTTCGAGTCCGTCGAGATCATCGAGCTCCATCACCCCGACAAGGTCGACGCTCCGTCGGGAACGGCGCACCGCACCGCCGAGGTCGTCGCGGCCGCCCGCTCGGCCGCGGGTCGTCCGGCGATGCCCGACGCCACGACCACCGAGATGGGGGGCGCGCGGGGTGCGAACGTCGACGGCGTCCGCGTACACAGTGTCCGGCTGCGCGGACTGCTCGCCCATCAAGAGGTGCTGCTGGGCGCTCGTGGAGAGACCCTCACGATCCGTCACGACTCGACGCATCGCGAGTCGTTCATGCCCGGCGTCGTCGCGGCGATCCGCGCCGTCCGCGGCCGGCCCGGTCTGACGGTCGGACTCGACCAGATTCTCGGGCTGACCTGACCCGTCGCGGTCCCATCCCAAGATCCGTTGCCGCTGGAGAGTGGAGCAATCGCGGCGGAGATGGGACCCTGGAGGAGCGATCGGGTACGCCGTCTCGGTCACAGTGCGTGAGGGTTCGGGCACCGATGTATCAGCCCATTGGCCCCCAACTCCTTCTAGTGTTGGCAGCGCACAGGCAACCGGGACAGCGAGCCCGGACGCAAGGAGGGCCCGTGAGCACTACTCGGCCGGAGGCGGGGACATCGCGTTGGGCAGCGGCAGCGGATCACTTCCGGCGCTGGCTCGATGGCGAGTCTGCGGCGCTGGACGATCTCGTACGCACTCTGACGCCCGTGCTGTGGCAGGTCGTCCGGGCGTACGGACTCGACCGGCACCAGGCTGAGGATGTCGTCCAGACGACGTGGCTGACTCTCGTCCGCAAATCCGACACGATCGAGGACCCGCAGGCGGTGTCGTCCTGGCTGACGACGACGGCGCGGCGGGAGGCGTGGCGGGTATCGCGTTCGAGCGGGAAGCTGCTTCCGGTAGAGGACGACGAGTTGGCTCGCGAGGCTGACATCAGCCCCGGCGCCGACGCCGACGTCGTCGCAGCCGACGAACGCGACCGTCTGTGGTCGACCGTCGGTGAGCTCTCGCCTCGATGTCAAAGACTGTTGCGCATCATCGCCTTCGACGATCGTCCCGACTATGCGGGGATCGCTCGTGACCTAGACATGCCGATCGGCAGTATCGGCCCGACCCGGGGCCGCTGCCTGGCGAAGCTGAAGGACCTGCTTGCCACCCACTCGGGGAAGGATCAGTGATGAACGCAGACGTAAAGCTCTCGGAGCTTGCCGAGATGTGGGAGGAGCGGGATCCCATGCCCATGGACCTGCCCGACCGCGTTCTGGTCGCGTTGGCGCTCGAGGATCTCGATGCCGAGCACGAGATGCTGCACCTCGTCGAGCGGTCCAAAGAGCTGGCCGGCACGCGTAGCGTCGCCGAGGCGGTGACCATCACCTTTGCGGCGGGGGAGTTCACCGTCATGCTCCACGTCAGCCCGACCGCGCCGGAGCACTGTCGGGTCGACGGCTGGGTCGCGCCGGCGCAACCGATGACCGTCAAGGTGGTGCAGCCCGGCTCGACTCGCACGGTCCAGGTCGACGCGACCGGCCGGTTCTCGCTGTCGGAGCTGTCGGTCGGCCTGACCAGATTCGTGTTGCTCACCGAGGCCGTCGACGGCCAAGGACGTCCGAAGTCGTTCGCGACGCCGCTGGTGGAACTGTCGTGACCGCGGCGCGGGAAGATCGCGACCCGGCCGCCCCCAGAGAGGATCTCCTCGAGCGTCATAGCGCTCGGTTCCTCGACCCCGAAGACGCCGCCGTTGTCGACGGCGTCCCGGAGCCGCGCCCGACGGCGTATTTGTCCCGTCGGCTGCTGCTGTCGACCCGGGCGGATCGCAAGCGCGTTCTGAAGCGGCTGGAGAAGACCGCCGACGAGCTGGGCTGGGAGCTCGATGTCGCCAGCGAGGAGACCTGCTCGACGGTGAAGCGGCGCCGCAAGGACAAGGAGCACACCCTCGGTGTAGCGCGCATATCGCTGCGGCCGAAGAAGGGCTCGGCAGGCGCACCACCGGACGGCTGGACGCTGTTGCAGCACGCCCGGGCCAAGCACGGCGTGGAGGCGATGCAGGGCGTGGGGCTGGACCACCTGCTGTATGCGACCACCGTGACCCCGACCCCCCACCACGAGGGCCATCCGCATCACGAGGGCCATCCGCATCACGAGGGTCATCCGTTCGGCGCGATCGCATCCTACGGT